>CAZRTY010000024.1:0-13797 GCA_964603055.1 uncultured Rhodothermales bacterium
GCGCGTCGCTCCCAACGCTCTTGCGCCGCCTACTTCGGACGCACGGTTCGGCGGCTTGGGTTCACCGACAGTATGTAGGCGTCATAATTTTAGGCGTCACAGAAAGACGATCGTAACGCCCGCGCCCCCTTCCTCAATCGGCGCCTCATCGAAAGAGGTCACTTCGGGCATCGTAGCCAGAAGTTCGTGCGTGGCTTCGCGGAGCGCACCCGTCCCCTTCCCGTGCAATATCTCGATCCGCTCCTGATTCGTGCGGATGGCGTCGTCTACGAATCGCTGCACCTCGCCGAGCGCTTCATCCACCCGCATCCCGCGCAAGTCGATCCGCGTGCGCGCCTGAAGCGCGGCAAGCGATCCCTCACCTGACGCAACCTGGCGAACGGTTACCTGCTGCTTACGCTTACCGCCTACTCGCGTAAGTCGATCGGCTTTCACGCGCATCTTCATCGCACCGAGGGCAACGAGCGCATCCTTGCCGCTCATCTCCAGAACCTCAGCCACCGACGTTCCGCCGTCAATCACCACCTGATCGCCTACGACGACGGTACCACGCTGCGGTGTATCCTGCACCGGTGCTTGGGCCGGCCGCCGGCGCTTGGTCTTTCGCCGGCCGAGCTTCTCGCGGAAGTCCTCGAGCGACTGCCGCGCCTCTTTCGTGGCCTCGCGCTCAGCCTCGGCTTCCTTGATCTCCCGGATGGTTCGTTCGACCCGAGCGTTAGCTTCCCGAACGATCCGCTCGGCTTCGGCCACCGCCTGTCCGCGCATTTCGTCACGCTGCTCGTCGAAACGGCGCCTTCGCTCGTCATATTCCTCACGCTGCCGAGCCACGCGCCGCTCCGTTTTTTCCACTTCCGCAAGTCGTCGCTCGAGGTCCTGGCTTCGGCGTTCGAAGTCGCCAATCAAGTCCTCAAGGCCAGACTGCGTCTCGCCGATTAACTCACGCGCGCGCTCCAGAATATCGTTCGGCAGACCCGTCCGCCGCGCGATGTCAAACGCATATGATGATCCTGGAACACCCGCCACAAACTGATACGTCGGGCTTAGTGTCTCACGGTCGAACGCCATCGATCCGTTCTCCACACCTTCGGTCGTGTGCGCAAAGGCCTTCAACGCACCATGATGGGTCGTCGCGAGGGTCCGCGTGCCACGTGTATTCAACACCTCAAGCACCGCACGGGCCAGCGCGCCGCCCTCATCGGGATCCGTTCCCGTGCCGGCCTCATCGATCAGGGTGAGCGAGCGATCGGTGGCGTGCTCGATCATGTGCCGAAGATTGGTGACGTGCGACGAGAATGTCGACAGGTCTTCTTCGATCGACTGCTGATCGCCGATGTCTACCATCAGGGCATCAAACAGCGGGATGGTTGTCTTCTCATCGGCCGGAACAGGCAGTCCGCATGCCGTCATGAGTGCGAACAATCCTACGGTCTTCATCGCCACCGTCTTACCGCCGGCGTTAGGCCCGGTCACGACGAGCGTGTGATAGTCGCGCCCCAGGCTCAGATCGAGCGGCACGATGCGAGCGCGCGCTTCTTCAGCCGACATCGACCGCCGAAAATGCAGCTCCAGAACGGGGTTCCTTCCCTTAATAATCTGCAGATCGGCATGTGCATCGATGGCAGGAATCACGGCATCGAGCTCGTTCCCGAATCGCGCCTTGGCCTGCAACAGGTCGATCGCAGCGAGAATCCTGACGCTACCGCGGATCGACTCAAGCTGAGCTCTTACCTCCGCCGTCAGCTGCCTCAAGATCCGCTCGACCTCGCGGCGCTCCTCGCTCTGAAGCTCACGCAACTCGTTGTTCAGGTCGAGGCTTGCCGCGGGCTCGATGTAGACCGTCTGGCCCGTTGCCGAGGTGTCGTGCACGAAGCCCTGCACCTTACGCCGCGCTTCGGCGCGCACGGGGATGACCATCCGGCCGTTGCGAATCGTCGGCTGTTCTTCCGTGGCCCATCCCTCCGAAATCGCGCGCCGCAACTCGCGCATAAGCGTCTCGCGGAGCTGCGCCTGACGCCGCGTCATCTGCACGCGGATCCGCCGGAGATCATCCGACGCATCATCCCGCACGCTGCCGTCCGGATCCACCGCTCGTGTGATCCCACGCTCGATTTCCTCTAACGGCACCAGCTGCTGCACGAGCGCCCATAGCGCCGCATACGCCTCCTTCCGCTTTCCAAAGTAGCCATGAAGCCGGCGTGCGGTACCGAGGAACTGCCCCACTTCGTACAGCGGCAGGGGGTCGAGGTAGGCATCCTCTGGTGCGGTTCGCCGTAGTTGAGGCCGCACGTCGGGCATGGGCTCGAACGGAACTGGGTCATCGAATCGAAGGACGCGCTGCAACGCTTCGACCCGGCTCAGCTCGCTGCGCAGCCACCCGACATCGGCGGCGGGCTTCATATTGCCGAGCCGATCGCGGCCGGGCTCAGAAATTAGAAGGCTGTCGAGCTTCTCGACAACTTGAGTGAAGCCCAGGCGATCACCTGCCGATGCCGGGTAGACCTGCATGATGCCTGTTAGCTGCCCAGCGATGAATGGTCGCCAACGTTGATTGAACGCGGCCGCTCAGCAACTTCGGCATGGTGTCCTACGAGGGAGTCGGCAAGCACGGCGTCGGAAACTCGTGCATCGCCAAAGACAATGCTGTCTTTAACCACCGAGCGCTCGATCCGCGCGTTGGCCTCGATTGACACGTTCGGCCCAACGACGCTGTCCACGACCTTCGCACCGGGGCCGATATACACGGGCTCGATGATGATGCTGTTGCTGGCCTCGCCTTCGCGTAGCGTATCGCTCTCCTTGTTGAGGATGTGCTTCGTGGTGTCCACCAGCGCGGGAATCGTTCCACAGTCCAGCCATTCCGTCACCGACGCCGTCGTAAACTTCTTACCCTGCTTCAGCAGATAGTCGAATGCATCGGTGAGCTGAAATTCACGCCCGTGGCCACGGATGTCGTTTTCGATGAGGTGGGTAATCGCGTCCTTGACCTGCGCGAGGTCCTTCACATAATAAATCCCGATCAGCGCTTCCCGCGAGATCAACTGCTGCGGCTTCTCGACGAAGGCTGTGATCCGCTCGCCTTCACGAACTGCGACACCAAAGCGGCTCGGATCGTCGACCTCTTTCACCCAGGCAACGACATCGGCATCGCCTAGATCAATCCCCGGCTCCATATCGAAGAGGGTGTCTGCAAACACGATGATGCCCTCACCTTCCAACTGGTCGCCGGCGCAGTAAACCGCGTGAGCCGTTCCTTCCGCACGCTCCTGAACCGCGAAGTGAGCCTCCATGCCGTGGCTGTCGCAGATGCCCGACAGTTTTTCGCGGACGTCAGCGCCGAAGTCCGGGCCCAACACGAAGACGCCCGAATCGAGATTTCTCGGCAGGACACTGTTGAATGTGTCGACGATACGCTCGACCATCGTGCGTCCTTTGACGGGCAGAAGGGGTTTCGGTGTTACATGAGAGTGCGGCCGGACGCGCGTTCCGCGGCCCGCCATCGGAATAATGAGTTTCATTTTAGACTATCTGATTCAACAGGGAAGACCTACTTGGCTGCGATACTAACGGCGCCGAGACCTGTTAGGCTACGGAAGCACGGCCTAATGCGGGGTTATTTTATCACGAAACCCGGCCGCTACCAAATACCATCGCTTCTCCCCCGGTTCTGTAAACAGATTGATACCTGCGGAACCCCCGGCACAGGCCTTCATAGGGACGCGCAAGCCGGCGATAACATCGCGCCGGCACGATTGCGGCACTCGAATTGCATCGGTGCTTTTAGGAGCTCCGTTTTCGATAACAGAATCCCCTAGTCATGAAAGGTCAAAACATACAACGTCACGTATTTCCTTCTTCGCGCCTACTGCTGATCGGCCTGATGGTCGTTGCTCTTGCAGGCGCCGGATGTGCTAATCTGAGCCGCACCGAAACGGGTGCAGCCACCGGCGCGGGTGCCGGAGCCGTCATTGGGGGTGTCATTGGCTCTCAGTATGGCGGCACCGCCCAAGGCGCCATCATTGGCGCGGCCGTCGGCGGAACGGCTGGTGCCATCATCGGCCAGCAGATGGACCGCCAGGCGCGCGAACTCGAAGAAGAACTAGAAGGCGCCAGGGTCGACCGGGTTGGCGAAGGTATCGCCATCGCATTCGACAGTGCCATTCTATTCGGCTTCGACAGCGCCGAGCTATCTCCTGCCGCACGCGAAAGCCTGGGGAATCTTGCCGAAAGCCTGCAGCGCTATCCGAATACCGACATCACGGTCATCGGCCACACCGATAACGTTGGTGCCGCAAGCTATAACCAGGGGTTGTCGCAGCGCCGCGCAGAATCAGCCTCGGCCTACCTCGCTTCGCAAGGCATCTCTCGCAGCCGCCTGACCACCGTCGGGCGCGGATTCGACGAGCCCATTGCATCGAATGATACCGCTGCGGGCCGCCAGGAGAACCGCCGTGTGGAGATCACCATCACCGCAACCGAGTCGTACCGAGACGAGGTCGACTCTCGCAATTAGTTCTCGATAGAAGCACCCTTCGTGTTTCGCGACTTACCGCTCCCCGGTTACGACCAGGGAGCGGTTTTTCGTATCATATCGTGCGCACGCATCGCGTAAGTCTCCATTATCATCGATTCGATATCCCATGCGCCCTGACTTTAACCAGCCTTCCACGGCCCCGGCACGCAGCCTGCCGAACGACCATTCTCAGCGTAAGCAGTCGCTGCGGATGACGCACGAAGAAATGATCGCCTGGCAGCAAAGCCACGTAAACGATATGTGGCGGGTATTCCGGATCATGGCGGAGTTCGTGGATGGCTTCGAGACTCTGTCCAGCGTAGGGCCGTGTGTGTCCGTTTTTGGATCCGCACGCACGCCCGAAGACGACGACTATTATAGGATGGGTGTGGAAGTCGGTCAGAAGCTTGTCGAAAGAGGTTTTGGGGTGATTACAGGTGGTGGACCCGGAATCATGGAGGCCGCGAACCGAGGTGCTCGCGATGCCGGCGGTGCCTCGATTGGTTTGAACATCGTCATTCCTCACGAGCAGGAGTCAAACCCGTACGTCGACCGGCATCACCTCATCAACTTCAACTTCTTCTTCGTCCGTAAAGTGATGTTCGTGAAGTACGCCCAGGGCTTCATCGTTCTACCGGGCGGCTTCGGCACAATGGACGAGCTCTTCGAGAGCCTCACGCTCATCCAGACCGGGAAGTCAACGCGGTTCCCCATCGTGTTGATGGGCACCGAGTACTGGAGCGGTTTGGTGGACTGGTTGAAAGACAAGGTGCTCGGCTCCCGCTACATCTCCGATCATGATCCAGACCTGTTCATGATGACTGATGACCCCGACGAGGCGATTCGTGTGATCGAAGAGTTTTATCGTGAACATGCGATGGCCCCCAACTTCTAATGGCCGGCCTGCACGGTGAAATCCGACCAGGCAAGCACTATAGGGTTGCATCGGAGAAGGGTTCATCTGATCTTAGCCGATCTGAATCGCCCCTGCCTCTGGGGCTTAGCCGGAGATCGCGCAGGATCATGGCACGATTCTCGCAAATACTGGCATTGACACATTTTGAATACTGGACACCCGCCTGCGCATGTTGGCGTGTCTGAAAGAAATGACTACGTACAATCGGAGGGGAGCAATTATGAAGCAACTTGGAAGACATCTCGCATCGGCTCTTGTGCTGACGCTGTTCGTCGCAGGGTTTGGTACCTCACAGGCCCTGGCTCAGGATGATGTCGCCCAGCGCACGGAGCAACTACGGGAGGCCTGGGAATCAGCCGTTCAAAACTATCAGAACCGCAGCTTCGCGGATGCCTATCAGCAGTTCGTTCGCGTGGCCGAGCTGGGCCAGTCGCTCGAAGATCCGACAGCTAAAGAGACCGCGCAGCGTGCCCAACAGTACCTGCCGCGCGTGGCCTACGCTGAGGGATTGACGCATCTTCAGGGGGAGCGGTACAACGAAGCCATCCAGGCCTTTGACAAAGGTCTTGCGCAAGACGACACGTATCTGAATAACATGCTCGGTAAAGGACAGGCCTACAACCGCATGGGACGTTCAGATGACGCACTTGCGATTTTTGCCGAGGCGCTCGAGAAGGCAACAGCGGCCAATGACCGCGATGCTCTACAGCGTTCCAGCGATGCCATTCGCGGATATTATCAGCCGAGAGCGTCTGAGCTGCTTGCCTCCGCAGGCGAAACCGGAAACCGCACGCAGGCTCGTCAGGTAATCGAATTGCTCGAGGAGATGCAGGAGCACGTAGATGCCGATGCTAACACGTACTACTACCTCGGCGCTGCTTACAACGTCCTCGGAGATTATCAGCGCGCAGTCGAGTTACTTGACCAGGGCATTGAGCTTCACACCGGAAGCCGCACCGATGCCGCTCGGTTCCACTTCGAGAAAGGAGAAGCACTGCGTCTGATGGGGAATGTGGCCCAGGCGAAAGAGGCCTATCAGAATGCTGCTTATGGCAGCTACCGTCAGCCGGCAGAGCACTTCATCGAAACGCTCTGACCGTTAGCGGACAGAATTCAGTAGGCGAAGGGCGACTCCTCATCGGAGTTGCCCTTTTTGCTATCCGTAAACCGTCTGCTTTCCCTTCTAAATCCAGATGGGCGCCCATATCTTCCCGCTGAATCTCCACGTTATCTCAAGGAAATGAGTGAGATCCATCCCGCTGCTGTGGTTGGTGAGGGAAGCCGGCTCGGCCATTATTGCGTCGTCGAAGAAGACGTACGCTTAGGTGCGAACTGTGTCATCGGCCATCACGTCGTCATTCGCCGGGGGACGGTCATCGGTGATAATGTGCGGATCGACGATCATGCATCGATTGGGAAGCAGCCGATGCGAGCAGCACGGAGCGCCGTTACGACGGCAGATTCGCTGCAACCGGCTCGCCTCGGCTCCGGAGTGATTATCGGAACCGGCGCCGTCGTCTACGCCGGCTGCTCCGTAGACGACAATGTGCTGATTGCTGATCTCGCGACTGTGCGGGAGGATGTGTCCATTGGTGAGGGCACTATCGTCGGCCGCGGTGTCGCGATCGAGAACAAATGCTCGGTTGGACGCCGATGCAAAATCGAGACGAACGCCTACATCACCGCTTACTCTGTTGTCGAAGATGACGTATTCATCGCACCGGGTGTGGTGACCAGCAACGACAACTTCGTGGGACGCACGCAGGAGCGATTCGATAACTTTCGAGGCGTTCACGTGGCTCGCGGCGGCAGGATCGGTGCGGGGGCCGTCATCTTACCGAACGTCACAGTCGAAGAGGACGCGCTCGTGGCGGCGGGCGCCGTCGTCACGCGGGATGCTCCTGCACAGCAGATTGTAGCAGGCGTGCCGGCGCGACCGATACGCTCCGTTCCTGAAGAACAACTACTCGATAATCAATGAATGAGCTTATCCAGATGGTCGATCTGCACGGCCAGTATCTGGAAATAAAGCAGGAGATCGACGAAGCCGTCCTGGAAGTTCTGAATGCGACCGACTTCATCCGCGGCAAGGCCGTCTCTGATTTCGAGCGGGCACTCGCTGATTATCTCGGAGGTGAGCACTGCATTGGAGTTGCGAACGGAACTGACGCCCTTCAACTCGCGATGATGGCGGCCGATATCGGGCCAGGTGATGAGGTGATCACCACACCGTTCACGTTCATCGCCACGGCCGAAGCCGCCGCTCTTCTCGGCGCAACGCCCGTTTTCGTCGACATCGACCCGGTCTCGTTCAACATCGATCCGGTGCGTATTGCCGAGGCTATCACGTCTCGTACGCGCGCCATCGTGCCGGTACACGTGTTTGGAGCATCCGTCGACATGGATCCGTTGCTTGAAATCGCACGCCAACATGATCTGGTCGTCATCGAAGACAATGCGCAAGCCGTCGGCGCGACGTATAACGAGGCGCGAACAGGATACATTGGCGACATCGGCTGTGTCTCCTTCTTCCCCTCGAAAAACCTAGGGGCTTATGGGGATGCAGGTGCGGTTTTAACGAACGACGACGAACTGGCCGAGCGCGTTCGGATGATCTCGAATCATGGATCGCGGAGGAAGTACTTTAACGAGGTCGTCGGCGTCAACAGCCGGCTCGACACGCTTCAGGCGGCGATTCTGAACGTGAAGCTTAAGCGGCTGGATGAATACACGCAGCGGCGGCAGGCCGCGGCCGATCGATATGATCACTTGCTGTCACCTGTCGAACAGATCGATCTGCCGGCTCGTCCGAGTTTTGGCTCTCACGTTTTCCATCAGTACACGGTGCGCATCAAGGCAGGCCGTGATCAACGAGACGCGCTTGTAGAACTCCTCCGCGAAGCCGGTATCCCCTCGGCCGTCTACTATCCCGTTCCACTACATCGTCTGCCGGTATTCGGCGACTCGGCCAGAATCGTTGGCGACCTCCAGCACTCAGAGCAAGCTGCGGACGAAGTGCTGTCACTCCCCATGCATACGCAATTAACGGACGAGCAACAGCACTTCATATCGCAGCGGGTGGCTGAGTTCTTCACCACCTGATGAGTCTTTATCTCACAACGACGATCTTCCTGGTGACTGCGTATTCGCCGCTTGAAATCCTGAGCAGATAAACTCCTGGCGCCACGGATCCGCCGGTGGGGTGCTGAACATCCCACTCGAGCGCATGGACCCGTGCAGCTGGTAGATCTCGCTGATCGATACGCCTTCCGAGCAAATCAAACACCTCAAGTCGGATTCCGCCGTCAGCCGGCGTGCCCTGTAGTGCAATACGAAGCACCGAACCCGATCGAATGGGATTAGGATATGGGGATCCGACCTCAAATTTGGTCTCGGCGACATGCTGTGTCGGCGTCCCGACCAATCCTTCTACGACCACGGGCAACCGCTGCTTCGAACCGTCGACTGCGGTGGCGTACTCTCGCGTGATGAAGCCTCCATCCCGTACGCGCTGAATGCGCGCCAGCCGATACGAACCGGGTTCCACCGAACCTCCATCGGGCCGGTAAAGCAATATCCGCACATTCCCGTCGTCGTCAGATATCACCTGAGCCGATGCCGTTGGCGCGCCGACCTGATTGAGTATTAGCTCAGGCAGCGCCGCCAGATCTTCGATCTGCAGATGGAGCTGAAGTGCGCGGAGCGGCTCAGACGTTTCGAGTTCGACCAGGAGGCTCGGCCCCGATGCGATGATCGATACGATCACAGATTCAGTCTCCCGTTTGCCTGCTCCGTCATCGGGGAGCTGATACGTCGGTGGGAGCGCGAATCCGTCCGGCCATTCATTTCGCACAATCGCCTGCACGGTCACTGAAAGGTCGCGGATATCCAGCTCTCCGTCGCCATCCGCAAACGGATAGAGGTCGGAGCGGCTTATCTGACGAGACGTCGGTTCATCTCGGCCGAGGATGAAATCCGTCGTGTTGACGATGTCCATCGCATCGACCATGCCGTCTCCGTCGTTGTCACCCCGTCCCCATGTACCGAGTGCACGTACCGGCAGCTCGAATACCCCGCCGAACGCTGCGTTGTGGTAGATGGTGAGCACTTCATCATGCAGACCAAAGTCCGTCTCCGACGGTGCAAACGTCACCGTGACGCCAACTGTATCGCCCGGCTGTACGACAGCGGAGTCAGGAGATACCGTCAACGCGCCGTCGCCTAAATCCATGCCGTAAACGGTATAGCTGCGAGCCGCGTTTGTGTTGGTCAGATTGAACGAGTAGGAGGTTGTCTGCCCCGCCTCGATGGCTCCTAAGTCAACCTCTTCGACGTCAATTCCGAAAAAGGCCGCTCGTTGAGCGAGCTGAAGTTGATGCTCTCCCAGTCTGATAATGAGCCCGGCATCATCCGCCGTCGGGACGGCCAGGGCACCAATGACTTCATCGACGCTGAACGTGACGTTCGCTTCATCATCGGGAAGGACGTCTACATCCAGAACAAGTTTGAGCAGATCCGGATAGTGCCCAACCGAGAGGCCATTCCCACTATTATCAAACAGAAGAATCGCTGCCGACTGATCGGCAATGCTGTAGGTGAGCGTCCAATCATCATGATGCACGGCGGCTCCTTTAGCCACGTCTGTGATGCTCACCACATTTGCAATGGATTGATCGGCTTGCCATGAAACGGCAAGCTGTAAACCTTGCAGATTCGCATCCTCGTTTAGAAACCCGAGCGATAGTCCGACTTCGTGTCCTATGTCTCCCTCACCGGCCGTACTCGCCGTTTCTGTGAACGATACCACGTTCGGAGCGGTCAAGCCGACGACGGGAACGGTCAACTGTCCGACTGGGCCGGCGTCGAAGAGGACATCGCCGGAGTATGTTCCTTCCTCCTCCGGCGCGAACGTAAACACGTACTCCACCGACCCGGCGACAGGCACGACAACCGCACCTGCCGGATCGACCGAGAAGACGGCATTCGAGACAACGGGAGCAGCTACTGGAAGCGGATTGTCTGTGTTGTTGTACAGCACCAGCGACTGTGCTTCGGAGTCGCCCGGCAAAGCCGCGAAGATGCCACTCGGCGGTTCGACATAGAAATATGGCTCTCCAACGACCGTGATGTCGTCAATCCGGACCGTCGGAGATGCACCGAGCGTGTCTGGAGTCTCGAACTTGAACCGGACGCTCCCAGTCCCTGCAAGTCCGGAGGGGAGAGGAAAGCTGAATGGCCGCCAACTACCTCCAGAGCCCAGCCCAGAACCAGTGTCGGCAACCACGATGGGATACGTAAGTCCTCCATCGACTGACGCCAGAACCCGTAGCGCGTTCTGTGGGAATGTATTGGTGCGCCGGGCCAAATATCTGAGCTCACCACTTTTTAGCCGGCTGAGATTGATTACGGCTGTCTCAGCATGGCCCGCTACATTGCCTTTCGATTCCAAGTTGTTTCGACCGGAGCCAGTTGACTCGGTCGCATCCGTGATCGTCCATCCTTCCCCAATAATCCAGCCGTCTAAATCATCGACGGAAGCGGCGGTGTCAAAGTCCTCCATCCACATAACGGCCTCTGTCGACTGAGCTGAGCCCATTGTCGCTACCGTCGACGAAAGGAGGAGGATTGCTGGTACAAGTAGAGCTTTTCTCATGAGGAGCCTCGCATGTATTAGTGAACATTTTCGAGCGAGGGTCTGGCTTACCAACGGCACCCTGTATGGAGGAAAATGACATGGCAGGGTCGGCGTAACGTCGGGACCGTGGGCAGCAACGCATAGAAGCAACTGCTTAGCACTACTCCAGAGTTGACCCTGTTACTGCGCCCATCGTAGCCACGGCTTGAATCCGTTCATCATATTCACCCGCGCCGCAGACCGGCTTGTGCGCACAGACCTCCTGTTATCTTCCTGTAACGCCAAAAAGGAGTCATGCGCAAAATCACTATCACACGGGCAAAAGGGGGCTTCGTCATCGAAGGCTCACAGGCTACCGACCCAATCGTCGTCACACGTCTGGTCGACGCTCTGGCCGTGGCTGCAGACAGTCTTTCGAATCTCGAGTACGCATCGAGCCTCATCGGGGATGTCATGATTCTAACCCCCACAGGTCGAGCTTCCGATTCTGAATCCGATCAAGAAAACGAATAGGTTGCGGACTTCAGGGTTCAAACCTCGTATCATTGGCGCCATGATTATCCGCACTGCTGCTTCGCTTCTCGTTCTGCTCCTCGTCGTTGGTTTGCACCGTCCGGCCAGCGCGCAATATGAGGGCATCCCGCATATTTCCGACCCGGTCCATCAGTTTTTATTGCGCCAACAGGCAGCGGGTGCGCTGGATGATGCCTTTCTTCAACATCTTCCATTATCGGCGGACGAGATTCGAGGCTACCTCGACTCGATCGATGAATCGGCGCTGACGCCGACGGACAGGAAGCTCCTGGAACAGTTTCGCGGTGAACGCCCACTGCCGGGGGTCGATCTCGCCCAGTCTCTCTGGGATCAGCTCTATCGCGACGGGATCCACCTTATATCGACCCGAGGGGATGGCTATTTCGTCTCCGTGGATCCCACACTGTATCTGACCGCCGGCCGAGTTTCGAGACCGGAGGGGGACGATCGGCATCGAACCACTTTCCAGAATACCCGCGGCGTAAGAGCTTCGGGTAGGATCGGCGAGCATCTGTTCTTCGAAACCCGGTTGGAGGAAAACCAGCGGAGAGACGCCTGGCCCAATTATCAGCGTAAGACTGCGCCGCGGCTCGGAGGCACCAAGTTCTATCCAGAATCCCAAGAGTATGATTACTGGCGCGCGATGGGGACGGTTGGCGTGCAGACGCGTTTTGTCGAGATCCGCGCAGGGAGAGATCGCAACCGATGGGGGGATGGACTCTCAAGCATGTTTCTCTCGGACTATGCACCGGAGTACGATCAGGTCCAGATCCGAACGACGTTCTGGCGCTTGCAATACATTAATCTGTACAGCGCATGGACGGACTATGCGTCGATGACTCGGTTTTCAGACCATGTCTTACCTCGGAAATACGGCGCACTACATGCCCTGGCCGTCAACCTTCCGGGCCGCGTACAGCTTCACTTTTATGAGTCGGTGACGTTTGCACCAGATTACGAGGATGACAGGCGCCGGGGCTACGACCTTTCCTACCTAAATCCAATCATCTTCTATCGCGCTGTCGAAATCGACCGAGGGAGCCCAGATAGCATGCAGCTCGGCGCAGGGGCATCGTGGGTACCGGTTCCAGGCCTGAAGCTGTTCGCTCAAGGATTACTTACGGAGTTCAATCTCGACGAATTGATATCCGGTGATGGCTGGTTCGGGAATAAGTGGGGAGTCGCCGGCGGGTTTACGTACGCCCCGCCGTCGGTCAGCGGGTTGCTCGTTCATTTCGAGCACGCCCGGGTGAGGCCATTCACCTACAGCCACCGAGACGTCGAGACGTCATTCGTCCATTACAACGATCCGCTCGGACACCCGGCGGGGCAGAATTTCTACGACTACACGCTGCACACGAGTTATCAGCCCCTTGAGCGCTGGTCGGGGCGCTTCACGGTGCACTACACGCGCCGCGGCCGCAATCCTGACGGCGTAAACGAAGGCGCTGATCCGAGACTCAGCTACGCAACGAGATCTAGAAGTCACGGGCATTCAATCGGACAAGGCGTTCCTGTCCGAGAAATGCGAATGGAAATGCATGCGGGATACGAACTGATGCCCCGTCTGCATCTTGAAATCGCGGCTCGAGTTGAGTCTATAAATGACGGTGAGTCGGGGCGTACATGGTATGTCAATCCCTTTGCTCAGCTACGCTGGGGAATTCCGTTCCAGAGTCTCCGTCTCTAACTCTGATATTAAAGAGCAGGTTAGCACCGCTGCTGCCAGTCGCTCCAACCTAGAAAGGGGTGAACTCGCATCATAGCATAGAATTGACGTAACTTAGTAAGCAATCCATCACCCATTAACCTGATCCCACCCATGAACAAGATCTTCCATTACCTCTCTATTGTCGCCCTGATATTCGTGTTTACCGCGTGCAATGGCACTCAGGAAACAGAGGTCGACGTCATCGAACAAGATACCCTCACGCTTGAGCAAGACACGGTTCTGCTCGACACCCTCGAGACTGCTCCGGTAGACACGACAAGTATCGTAGAGTAACCGCAATTATCAGTGATGCTGCCGCTTTCGAGGCGGCTCATTCAATTTTACCAGGGCGGGCGCTAAGGAGGCGATCATCCTCCCCAGCAGCCGATTGTTTGAACCGTTGTGATAGATGTTCGAACTGGCAGATAAAGCCAGGCCACGCATCGGCAGCTCTGGTCAATGGTGCAGATAGGCGTCTTTGTGATATCCAC
>CAZRTY010000024.1:13897-16585 GCA_964603055.1 uncultured Rhodothermales bacterium
CCACGCATCGGCAGCTCTGGTCAATGGTGCAGATAGGCGTCTTTGTGATATCCACAGAGGCGCCTATTTCTGTATCTTCGACTCGCCTAAGACCCTTTAGCCATCATCCTCATTCGCGCATTTAGTAATGAGTAGCCGCCTCGATCAGTGGTTCGCAAGGAACGAGCGTGCAGAGCAGCTCGAGGAGGAAGGGCGATTCGACGAAGCGCTCGAGCTTTACGAAGCCAATATCAGCGAAGGCTGCACGATCTCATTTACGTATGACCGTGCAGCACTTATCTATCGGCGGTTTGAGCGGCGGTCTGATGAGCTGGAAGCTTTACGCCGGGCAGTCGAGCTCGAGGAGAAGAGAGGTCCGTCGCGGCGGCTGGTAAAATTGCAGGAGCGCTACGAAATATCCAGCGAAGTGGCGCAGCGAGAGACGGTCAAGAAGGCCGCTGCGCCCCGAGCGTCGAGAAGGGCTCCTGCCTCAGCTCCCCGCGCACGACGGCAGAAAGAGGCCGAGGGGTGCTTCAAATCTTTCTTGTTGATTGTGCTCGCCACCGGCATGGGTGGTTTCTTTGTACTTGCAACCATGGTCTGACCCCGGTCGCAACACTCGGTGGCTATACCCTCGGCGCCCCGCCCATTCAGGCGACGCATCAGCGTCGATAAATGACGCCACCTTCGTCGAATTAGATCGCCGCGTGGCCGCCGTCTTCAGGGACGTCCTGCTCCAACCTCATTTGCTCTAGCCACGACTGCGCATAACGGCCGCCGAGCGCCACGAGCTGCTCGTGGTTACCGGACTCAACGACCTTCCCATCCTCCATCACATGAATGATGTCAGCCTGCATGGCTGTCGTGAATCGGTGGGTGATGATGATGGCTGTGCGGTCTTTCACAAGGACCCTGAAGCGACGAAGCCATTCATTTTCCGCCCACGAGTCCATTGAGCTCGTCGGCTCGTCTAGAATTACGATCTGACCTTCTCTCAAGAAGGCACGCCCAAGCGCGATGCGCTGCCACTCACCGCCCGAGAGATCCGTCCCGCTTGTAAACCATCTCCCTAACAGCGTGTCATACGTTTGCGGGAGTTTACTGATGAACTCATCGGCGCCTGCATGCTTTGCTGAGGCCACGATCTCATCACGCGAAGGATTCTGATTGATTGATCCCACGCCGATGTTCTCTGCCGCGATAGCCTGATATCGCATCGGAAACTGGAACATGATCGAGATCTGGTTCCACAATGAGGCGACAGAGAACCGCCGGATGTCCATCCCATCCACCCGAACGGCGCCTTCCTGCGGATCATAAAATCGGCAGAGTAACTTCGTAAGTGTCGTCTTCCCGGCCCCGTTGGCGCCCACAATGGCCACCGTCTTGCCGGCTGGAATCTCCAGCGTGAAGTTCTCAAGGGCAGGCGAGCGCGTACCCGGATAATAGAAAGTGATGTTGTCGAAGAGGATATTCTGCCTGAGGGGGGCGGGAAACGCTTCGGGATTATCGGGATCCTGAATACGTGGATCCGTTTCCATGAGCTCGAAAAAGTGCTCGAGGAAGAGTGTATTCGTATAGATCTGGCCGGCATTGCTCAGCAGCGATCGCATAAGGCTCTGGCCCTGATTAAATGCTGCGTAGAAGAGACCGATGTCACCAAGCGTGGCCGTATTTCTCAGCGCGCGAAGTCCGATCCACCCCATTACACCCGCCGTAGCCAGCATCGCAAAAATCCCGGCTCCGAATTTGGCCATGGTCTGCCTTTTCAGCAGTGCAAGCCGCTCATGGCGAAGCCGTGCACGCAGCGTCTGATACGCCGACGAAAAGAAGTCGCCAAGCTTAAAAATTCTGACCTCGGCCGCCGCGAGCTGCGCCGTCATCATCATATCATAGTAGCCCGTCCAGCGCCGGAGAGGTGTCGTCTTCTGCCACCACTCATGCAGATACTGGTTGTGCCGAACGACGACGAAGAGGGCAGGGAGCGTGCTGATCAGCAGTATTAGCGGCAGGACGACGCTATACGTGATCAGGATCAGGGAGATTGAGACGAGCGTCACGGCGCCCTGAATGAGCCCGCCGATATTCTGCAGAAGCGCGAGTGATCGCGAAGTGGCCTGCGTGTTCGCCTGCTCGAGGTGATCATAGTATTCCGCATTCTCATAGAAGGCGAAGTCGACCGTGACCGCTTTCTGATGGATCAGCTTCTTCATGTGATCCTGGACCAGCTCGGTCTGCGCCGTATTGATCCATTCGCTCACGCTACCCAAGATCTGCTGGAGTAGCATCAGCGCGCCCATGATGGCAACGGGCACGAGAACGCTTTCAATGACCTCCCACGAAGTGCCCGCTGCGACGGCCCCGGCTACCGCATCGATGAGCCACTTGGTCGTCCATACGATTCCTGCCGGAATGATACCCTGCAATATGAGTGTGGCCGCCCATGCAATCGTCCACTTATTGGCCGCCTCGCGCACGATGACGAGGGCCTTAACGGCGTATCCGCCCCGAATGCGCAGGTTTGATAATAGCTGTTTAACAGAAGTCACGGTCAGAGTGGTATATGGTCGCGCTCAAGCAACCCGCGGAGGGAGACGAGTATGAAGGAAAACTATTATAGGCTGCTCGTAACAAAATGCCGATTTCCCCATGCGCCAACGTAGTCTGTTTGGATTACGCCACCCGAGCGATTTAGACTTTCATCGTTCG
>CAZRTY010000025.1:0-16415 GCA_964603055.1 uncultured Rhodothermales bacterium
TATGCGACCTCGCTGGAATCAGTCGAAGAAGCCGTCCGTCGAATTACACGCTTTGCCGAACGGCGCCGCGCGTGATTGCTGTGAAGGATTTACCCCGCAACGCAGTCCTGGCGATCCTGGTAGTTGCCATCGTCGCTTTGCTGCCGGCCGGCTGTGCGACTACCCGCATCACGGAGAATCCGAACGGCCTGCCGCCCGATACGACTGTCGGTTCGCCGGCCATCGCATCAGAGCGAACGTACCGCGTGTTGGAAAGCAGTGTTGATGCGTTCGAGCCAGAGGAGCGCTCGTACGACATCCTGCACACGCGGCTTCAACTGTCGTTCGATCTACCTGCGGATGAGCTCCATGGCATTGCCACCCACAGGCTGACGCCACTTGAGGGCAACCTCGACAGTCTGTTTTTCCACGCCCGCTTTCTCGACATCCATTCGGTGACGCTGACGCACGCAGGCTGGACCGACACGCTGCGTGTGAGCCACTTCGACAGCGGATTCTCGGCGCGCCCCGTCGAGCCGTTGCGTGCATTCGATACTGTTGATGTGTCGATAGACTACACGGCCAATCCCCGCCGCAGCGAAAGTGTCCTGGGTATTCACTTCGTAGACGGCAGCGGCGAAGACCCGTCCTTGCCGACGCAAGTGTGGACGCTGTCGCAGCCCGAAGACGCGCGGTTCTGGTTTCCTACGTGGGACAAGCCGGACGATTTCATGACGTTTGAGATTGAGCTGACCGTTCCTGACTCGCTCGATGCATTCGCAAACGGCGAACTCGTCAGTTCATTTGTTGAAGGAGGGATGCGGACGAACGTCTGGCACCTCGACCAACCGCACGTGCCGTACTTGGCCGCATTTGCCGTTGGACGCTACGAGGCTGTGCCGGATACCTTCCGACGTGCCGACGGGACGGTGGTGCCGCTTGAGTACATCGTCGAACCCGAGTACGCGCCGTATGCGCACCTCATTTTCGGCGAGACGCCGCGGATGATCGACGTCTTTGAAGATCGTCTGGGCGTGCGATACCCCTGGCCGAACTATCGCCAGGTTACGGCGCAGCAGTTCACGGCAGGAGGGATGGAGCATACGACGCTCTCGACGATGTCGTCGCGGTTGCAGGTGGATAGCCGTGCGCACCTCGACTACACGGGGCGTGATCTCATCGCGCATGAGCTCGTGCACCAGTGGTTCGGCAACCTGGTGACCTCGGCCGACTGGGCGAACCTCGCGCTCAACGAAGGCTTTGCGAGCTACATGGAAGAAGTCTATCTCGCAGATGCTCACGGCGAAGATGCTGCGCAGGAGCATGCCATTAGCGATCTGCGCGGCTACATGCGGCAGGCGCAGTCGCTGCGGCGACCCATCATCTGGTTCGGCTACAGCGACCCCTACGACCTGTACGACAGCCACACGTATCAGAAAGCTGCGCGAGTGCTGAATATGCTTCGCTTCGAACTTGGCGAGAAAGCGTGGTGGGATGGCGTCAACGCGTATCTCGAGGAGCACCGGTACCAGAACACGACCGCTCACGATCTTCAGCGTGTGATGGAGGCGGCGTCCGGCCGGGACCTTTCGACGTTTTTCGAGCAGTGGTTCCATTCGCCGGGCCATCCGGAGTTGATTGTGAACCAGCGGGCTGCCGATGCCTTCTATGAGGTGCGGATTCAGCAGGTGCAGGATACCACGACCTTCCCCGTATTTCATTTCGACCTTCCGTACGTGGTCAGCTACGCCGGACGTGAACCGCACGTAGGCCGACTGCGTGTGGAAACGGCTGATACGACGCTCCGCATTGCGACGGCAGGTGAGGTCGACTACGTGCAGGTGAATCCGAACCTGGAGGTTCTGGCCGAGGTGCAGACGCGCAAGCCATTGAAGGAATGGATGGCGCAAGCGCGGTTCGGGCTGGTTGTCGCGGCGCGACATGAGGCCGTGGGCGTACTGGCAGAACTGGAGCGGACGCCGGAGATTCGTCAGACGCTGATCTCAGCGCTCCACGATGAATATGATTTCGTTCGCATGACCGCGCTCGCTGCCTTGTCTGGAGACGTCGCGGCTGACGCTGAGGTGAGGCGCGTGGTGGCCATGCGCGCGCTGGATGACGCGACGGCGAGAATGCGTGCGGCGGCCGTTCGCGCGCTGGCTGACGCTCCGGCCGACGACCCTCTGGCGGCGACCGCAATCAAGGACGCGCTTCACGATTCGTCCTACGCCGTCGTCGCATCCGGAGTGACCGTGATGGCGGATCGGAATCCGGCGGTGTTTTCTCAGGAGGTTGCGCATCTCTATGAGCTCGCGTCGTGGCAGGGCCGGGTGGAGACGGCGTTGCTCGCAGCATCGGCATCGGTCGACGTCGATGAGCGGTATCGTGGGTTTGTGGAGCGCCAGACCGATGCGGGGCGTCCGGCGAATGTCAGGCTCGCGGCAGCACGGGCGGTGGCAACGTTAGCTGAGCGCGGAGCGATGGACGTCGATCGGGCGGCGCGGATATTTGATCGGTTGCTTCAGGACGTGGATCAACGCGTCCGTAGTGCTGCAGCCGCGTCAGCGGCGGAGCTCAATGCTCAGGAAGGTGATAGCTGACAAAGAAAGCGGGGCCGTTCTTTCGTGCGTCCGGAGTAACAGCATAAGAGCGTTGGGCCGAAGCGGCGGGTGGGTTCGTCCCGGCGCAACCAACGTGAATCATGGCGAGGCCTTACCCGGTTCATCCCAAAACCATACAGCATGCCTTAACATCGCGAGCCGGCAGGATGTGGGAAACCTGGCGACGTGGCAGCCGTAGCCGCGTCCGTCATAGCAGGGAACGCTTATTTTGTCATTCCGCCGTCGAGGGCGGAATGCTTTTTTAGTTTGATTGCCGCGAGGCGGCTTGAGACATGGCAACATTCACAAAGGATGACATCCGCAGCCTGTTAGAGCGTGTTCACACGCTCGGAGGCTATCTTTGACGTCGATAATCGACGTCAGAAAGCAGAGGCGCTGAACCAGAAGCGTCTCGACCCGGATTTCTGGAACGACCCCGAAAAGGCGCGCATCGTGGAGATGGAGATCGCCACGGAGCAGTCGTGGGTAAACGATTATGACGCACTCGTGCGGCGGGCGGAGGACGTAGAGACGCTGCTCGTGTTGGCGGATGAGGAGGATGACGCGGATTTAGCCGCGGAGATTGAGAGCGAGTGTGAGCGGCTGGTCGAGGATCTGGAGAAGCTGGAATTCCGCAACATGCTGAGCGGGCCCGATGATCAGCGGAACGCAATCCTGTCGATTCACTCGGGGGCAGGCGGTACCGAGAGTCAGGATTGGTCTGACATGTTGCTACGGATGTACACGCGGTGGGCCGAGAACGAGGGCTTTAAAGTCGAGATGCTCGAGCATCAGGAAGGGGAGGTTGCCGGCATCAAGAGCGCCAGCCTTCACATCCAGGGGCCGTACGCGTTTGGCTACTTGCAATCCGAAAGCGGCGTGCACCGGCTCGTTCGTATCTCGCCGTTTGACTCGAGCGGGCGCCGTCACACGTCGTTCGCGAGTGTGTTCGTGTACCCGGAAATCGACGACACGATCGAGATCGATCTGAACCCGGCCGACGTCGAGCTGCAGACGTTCCGGTCGGGCGGCAAGGGCGGCCAGAACGTGAACAAGGTTGAGACGGGCGTCCGCTACATCTGGACGGGCACGCTGTCGAACGGTGAGAGCCCGCGCGTGGTGGCAGAGTGTACGGAAGAGCGGAGCCAGCTCCAGAACAAGGAGCGCGCGATGACCATGCTCAAGAGCCGCATCTACCAGCTTGAGCGGGATATCCAGGAAGCGGCCAAGAGCGAGATGGAGGGACAGAAGAAGAAGATCGAGTGGGGAAGCCAGATCCGGTCGTATGTATTCCAGCCGTACACAATGGTGAACGACCATCGGACGGAGACGAAGGAAACGGATGTGCAGTCGGTGATGGATGGAGATCTGGGGCCATTCATCAAAGCGTACCTCATGCAGCAAGCTGCGCCCGAGCAGTAAGCGTTGACCACGTCGACGATTTATCTTCTGCAATTGAATCTACGCCCGCTCTGGTCATAATGGATGACCGGGCGGGCGCACGTTTTTTGCACGCCTCACTAACTCCTCGGTCGCCGAATTGACATGACGAATCGCCGTCATCACTTTGATTTCCTCGTTATCGGCAGCGGAGTGGCCGGGCTTTCGTACGCGCTCAAAGTGGCCGAGCACGGCTCAGTGGCCGTCGTCACGAAGAAGAACTCGGTCGAGTCGAACACAAACTACGCGCAGGGCGGCGTGGCGGCTGTCCTCGACGAGAACGACAGCTTCGACAGCCATATTGCGGACACGCTAGATGCCGGCGCAGGCTTGTGCGATGAGGCTGTTGTCCGGATTGTGGTGGAGGAAGGGCCTGAACGCGTGCGTGAGTTGATGCAGCTTGGTGCTTCATTCACGCACACGGGTGAGCGCCTTCATCTTGGGCGCGAAGGTGGACACTCGTCGAACCGGATCGTGCACGCGGCCGATGCGACGGGCCGTGAGATCGAGCGCGCGCTCGTGGACCGGGCGTCGTCGCACCCGAACATTTCGCTCTTCGAGTATCACTTTGCGATTGAGCTGATCACCGAGCACCACCTAGGCCAGTTCGTGTCGCGGCTTCGGGATGATATCCACTGCTTCGGCGCATATGTGCTCGACGAGGAGACGGGCGAGGTTATGACGTTCCTCGCGCGGCGCACGTTGCTCGCGGCCGGAGGCTCGGGCCAGGCGTATCTCCACACCACGAACCCGGCGATCGCCACCGGCGACGGCGTGGCGATGGCGTATCGGGCCAAAGCGCGGATTGCCAACATGGAGTTCGTACAATTCCATCCGACCACACTATTTCACCCCGAGGCGCGCTCGTTCCTCGTCTCGGAGGCTGTTCGAGGTGAAGGCGGCCGCCTGTTTACGCAGGACGGCAACCCCTTCATGGCGGATTATGACACCAGGGGCGAGTTGGCGCCGCGCGACATCGTGGCCCGCGCAATCGACGACCAGTTAAAGAAGCGTGGCGAGGACTACGTTCTGCTGGATATATCCCACAAACCGGCGGACTACCTGCGCGAGCACTTCCCCACGATCTACGAAACGTGTCTGCGCTTCGGCATCGACATCACCCAGGAGCCTATCCCCGTGGTGCCGGCAGCGCATTATCAGTGCGGCGGCGTTGTGACGGACCGGATGGGCCGGACGTCGATCGAAGGCCTGTACGCGTGTGGCGAAGTCGCCTGCACGGGTTTGCACGGGGCCAACCGGCTGGCGAGTAACTCGCTGCTGGAGGCGCTCGTATTTGCACATCGGGCGGCAGATGCGGCGATCGACGAGATCGAATCGGCTAAATCGCCGAATGGCGTTCCAGATTGGGATGAGAGCGGAACGGCACATCCGCAGGAATGGGTGCTCGTTTCCCACAATCGTAGTGAGCTTCAGCGGATCATGTGGGATTATGTGGGGATTGTCCGCTCGACATTGCGGCTCGAGCGGGCCCGACGCCGCATCGCAATGCTGAGCGAAGAGACCGAGGATTTCTACCGACGCTCAACGGTGTCGACCGGGCTTTGCGAATTACGCAATCTGGTGGCCGTCGCACATCTCATCATCAAATGTGCGCAGCGCCGGCGCGAGAGCCGCGGACTGCACTACACGCTCGATTATCCGCAGCCCCACGAAGACGAACGGCGCGACACGCTCGTGTGAGGCCAGGGGCGGTCTTTCACCCACAAAGACAAGAACGATTCACGCCATCTTTTTACCGAAACATCGGCCCAGCGCATTTGTTTGCCTATGCTGACGTACGCAGGCTTGCCAACGCGCCGCCACCGGCCGTATATTTAATATGTCCGACAGGGGGGCTGCCTGGCCGCCCCTTTTTTGTTGGGGGTAGACGGAGGATGCGTATGGCGCCCGCCCGAGGTTTCGGGATCGGGCGTTTTTTGCAGAAGAACGGTAGTTAAACATGACATTGTCGACGGAAAAAGGCCCGCAGGACATGCGGTCGCGGATCCGCGATTACGTCGAAGAAGTGATTCAGGGCACCGATTTATTCGTGGTCGACGTTCAGGTTCGCGGTCAGAAAGGATCGCAGGTGATCGAGGTTTACCTCGACGCAGATTCGGCATTGCACGCCGACCGTCTGGCGACGGTCAGTCGTGAGCTGGGCTTCCTGCTGGAGACCGAGGATGTTGTCTCGGGTCGGTACAATTTGAACGTATCATCCCCAGGAGCCGAGCGCGGGCTGACTCATCCGCGTCAGTACCGCAAACACGTGGGCCGTGGCCTGCGTGTGGAGCGCCGTGTATCCGAAGGTGAAAAGTCAGCCGCTATCGTCGGCGACCTGCTCGAGGTCGACGATGAAGCGATTATTTTGTCGGACGGGTCGAGCGGTTCGGTGCGCATCTCCTACAATGAAATCGAGGCGGCGCGAGTTCAATTGCCGTGGTAATTCCGGCGCCGCACATCGAAAGAAAACTCAACGCTCATGCAAAGTTCGGTACTTGTATCGTCGTTCGCGGAGATTGCCCGCGAGAAAGGCATCGATCGCGATACGCTCCAGATGATCATGGAAGACGTCTTCCGTGCCATGATCCGTAAACGATATGGCGCAGACGATGCGTTTGAGATCATTTTCAACCCGGATCACGGCGATATCCAGATCCTGCATATTCAAGAAGTGGTGCCGGATTACGATCTCGAGGATCCGGTAACGCAGATCGAGGTCACCAAAGCAAAGCTGATCGACGAAGACTTCGACGTTGAAGACGAAGTTGCCAGCGAAGTGAGTATTGCCGACTTCGGGCGGCGGGCCGTGATGACGGCGCGGCAGACGTTCAGCCAGCGCATTCGCGACATCGAGAAGGAGAACGTTTTTCAGGAATACTCTGAGATCATCGGCGAGATCGTTGTCGGTGAGATTTATCAGGTCCGGCGGCGCGAAGTACTCGTCATCCACAATAAGACGGAACTCGTTCTCCCACGCGAAGAGCAAATTTATAAAGACCGCTACCGCAAAGGAGACATGCTCCGGGCTGTGGTGAAAGAGGTTCGGCGTGAGACCGGCACGAGTCCGCAGGTGATCATCAGCCGCGCCGACCCCGTCTTTATGGAGCGGCTGTTCGAGCTCGAGGTGCCCGAGATTTACGACGGAATTGTCGAGATCAAGCGGATCGTTCGTGAGCCGGGAGATCGGGCCAAGGTGGCGGTCATCAGCCATGATGAGCGCATCGACCCGGTCGGCGCATGCGTCGGCGTGAAGGGCGTCCGCATCCACGCGGTGGTACGGGAGTTGGGCAATGAGAATATCGATGTGCTCGAGTACTCCGACGATCCGCACACGCTGATCCGCCACGCGTTGTCGCCGGCGAACCCGGTCGACACCTCGATTAACGATGATCTCGTGCCTCCGCGCGCCAAAGTTGTCGTTCGTGCCGATGAAGTCAGCCAGGCAATCGGCCGTGGCGGCATCAACATTCGGCTCGCTTCGATGTTGACGGGCTACGAGATCGACGTATATCGTGAGATTTCGGAAACCGAGGAAGACATCGAAATCGGGGAGTTCTCTGACGCTTTTTCTGAGGAAACACTGGAAAAGCTTCGCAATATTGGATGTGATACAGCTAAGGCTGTTCTCGAATTATCGGTTGACGAACTTGCACGCCGTTCCGGGCTCGACGGCGAAACGGCGGCCGGCGTAATACGCGTAATTCGAGCTGAGTTTGACGAAGAAGAAGAGCTTGAGAGTTGACTCGCGGGGCATATGAATACCCGCGCGACTGACCACCATTATCGCACTACATGACCAAGCAGCAAGATTTCAAGAAAGTCCGCCTCTTTAAGCTGTCGCGTGATTTTAACGTGACAGTCGACACCATTATCGACCACCTCAAATCGGTGGGCATGGATGGTGCAATGAAGGGATCCGGCCTGAATGCCGCGGTGACGGAAGAGGAGGCCTTTCTGGAGCTGCGGCGCCACTTCGCCGACGACATGGCGGCGGCCGCGCGCTTAAAAGAGAAGCGCGCCGAAGCCCGTGCCGCCGACGATGACCCTAAAGACGATGCGGTCACGCGCATCGAGCACGAAGCCGAGGTGCATCCCGGCGTCGCAGAAGAGCCTGAGCCGGAAGAGCCTGTTGAGGCGCCTGAAGTGGTCGAGCCGGTGGCCGAAGAGGCTGCTGTCGAGGAGACCCCCGTCGATAAGCCCGTCGCCGAAAAGCCCGCCGCCGAAGAGCCCGTCGTTGAAGATGCGGTTGCGGAAACCGATGACACCCCGGAAGCCGCCCAAGAAGACCCGCAGGTGGTCGAGGCGGAGGCGGAAGAGGCAGTCACGGCGGAGGCCGATGAGGTCGCCGACGCTGAGACGGAACAGCCCACGGCAGACGTTGAGCCCGAAGCCGTCGTTGAAGAGGTGGTGGAGCCCGTCGCCGAAGACGAGGTCGACGTGCCGGTGGCTGAAGAGATTCTGGCCACCACCGATGAGCCGATCTCAGAAACCGAAGAACCGGCTGAAGAGGCTGAGCTCGATGTGACCGACGTCGAGGCCGTCGCGGAGGTGGATGAGAAAGGTGTCGAGACGCCGGATTCTGTTCTAAAGGCGAACCGACATCAGCTTCAGGGCACCAAGGTTCTCGGCAAGATCGATCTCTCGAAGGTCGACGCCGACTCAGACAAGAAGCGGAAGCGTAAACGTAAGCGTAAGACGACCGCCGCGGAGCCTGAGACAAAAGCCGTTAAGCCGGTAGAGGTATCGGCGGAAGCGAAGAAGAAAAGGAAGAAAAAGCGCGGACCGGCGGTCGACGATCAGGCCGTTGAGCAGTCACTGCAGGAGACGCTACGCGAACTCGAGCAGGGCGCAAGCCGTGCTCGCCAGCGCCGTCGTCGTCAGCGTCGGGACAGGCGTGCCGAGTCACAGGCACATGATCGCCAGGCGCAGGCCGATGCCGATCGCGTCTTGCGTGTGACGGAGTTCGTGTCGACAGGTGAGCTCGCCAACCTCATGGACGTCGGCGTCAACGAGATCATCAAGACGCTTTTCGAGTCTGGGATGATCGTATCGATCAACCAGCGGCTGGACGCTGACACGATTTCCTTTGTCGCCGATGAATTTGGGATTGACGTCGAGTTTATCGCAGACGTCAAGGCTGAAGACATCGTCCTGGTCGAGGACGACCCGGCAGACTTGCAGCCGCGCCCGCCAATCGTCACCGTGATGGGTCACGTTGACCATGGAAAGACGTCGCTACTCGACTACATCCGCTCGGCCACCGTAGTCGCCGGAGAAGCCGGTGGCATTACGCAGCACATCGGTGCCTACAAGGTTGAGATGGCCGATCGCGGCGAGATCACTTTCCTTGATACGCCGGGGCACGAGGCGTTTACCGCCATGCGTGCTCGTGGTGCGAAAGTCACCGACGTCGTGATCCTCGTCGTGGCAGCCGATGACTCGGTCATGCCGCAGACGATTGAGGCCATCAACCACGCCAAAGCGGGTGATGTGCCGATCATCGTCGCCATCAACAAAATCGATAAGCCGACGGCCAACCCTCAGAAGGTGATGCAGCAGCTTGCTGATCACAACGTGTTGGTCGAGCAGTACGGCGGTAAGGTTCAGTGTTCACTCGTATCGGCGCACACCGGCGAGGGCATCGATGACCTCCTCGACAAAGTGCTGCTCGAAGCCGAGCTGAAAGAGCTGTCGGCTAACCCGGACCGCAACGCGAACGGGTTCGTCATCGAAAGTCGCCTCGAGAAAGGACGCGGTAACGTGGCCACGGTGCTAATTCAGACAGGTACCCTCCGCGTTGGCGATGTCTTCGTAGCGGGTATCCACAGCGGACGCGTCCGCGCCATGTTTGATGAGCGCGACAATCGAATCGAGTCGGTCGGGCCGTCGGAGCCTGCGATGATCCTTGGATTTATGGGCGCTGCAGAAGTCGGCGACCAGTTCGTTGTACTCGACGAGGAAAAAGAGGCGCGCGACATTGCGCAGCGTCGTCAGCAAATTCATCGCGAACAGGCGCTCCGGCAGAAGAAGCACATCACGCTCGACGAGATTGGCCGCCGTCTGGCACTTGGCGACTTCCGCGAGCTCAACCTCATCCTTAAAGCCGACGTTGGTGGATCTGTTGAGGCGCTTGCCGACTCTCTCTTGAAGCTGTCGACCGAGGAGGTTGCACTGAACATCATCCACAGCGGTGTTGGTGGCATCACCGAGAGCGACATCATGCTGGCGTCGGCGTCGGATGCCGTCATCATCGGCTTTCAGGTGCGGCCCACGGCTGGTGCGCGTCATCTGGCGGATCGTGAGGAGATCGACGTCCGCACGTACTCGGTCATTTACGATGCGATCGAAGACGTTCACGACGCGCTCGAAGGCCTGCTGTCTCCGGAGAAGAAAGAAGTCACGGTGGGTATGGCGGAGATTCGCGAGACCTTCCGTGTGCCGCGTGCCGGAACGGTAGCCGGTTGCTACGTAATCGACGGCAAGATCCGCCGCAACGACCGCATCCGCCTCATCCGCGATGGCGTGGTCGTCTACGAAGGCAACATCAGCTCGCTTAAGCGCTTTAAAGACGACGTCCGAGAAGTCCAGAGCGGCTACGAGTGCGGCATCAGCGTCGAGAACTTCAACGACCTCAAGGTCGGCGACCAGTTCGAGACGTTCGAGATTATCGAAGAGAAGCGGAAGCTGGAAGTATAAATCGGGATGCAACCGGTTGGGAGATCTGATGCGATCTCCCAACTGCACTGCCCGGCACTCGTCGCTTCCGCACATCCCCTACCACACCATGAGTATCCGTACCGAACGCGTTGCACGTCTGCTCCAGCGCGAAGTAGCCGATTTGCTGCAGAGTGACTTTGTTGAGCAGCTGCCGTCTCTGGTCACCGTGACGGATGCGCGTGTTACAAAAGACCTTTCCATCGCGTACATCCACGTGAGCGTTTATGGCGACACGCCGGCGCAGCGCCAGGCTACGTTCCGCCATCTCGAGGAGCTCACGCCCGCCATCCGCGGTGCACTGGGAAAGCAGATCCGGCATCAGGTTCGAGCTATCCCAGAGATTCGCTTCTTCCTCGATGACTCGCTCGAACGCGTGCAGCGGATGGAGACCCTTTTCGGCCGCATCAGAGAAGAGCGCGAGCGCCGCGATCAGTGACCGACGTAGACAGTCATCGCGGCGAGACATCGTCGCCGGCACCGCAGGATGATTATTCGCGGCTCCTGGCCGTACCGCCAGAGCGTCCGTCGAACTTCGATCGCGTCGTCCTGCCAATCGACAAGCCGCAAGGCTGGTCGAGCTTCGATGTGATTCGGAAGCTGCGCCGCGTGCTGGCCGTGCGCAAGATCGGTCATGCGGGAACGCTCGATCCCATGGCAACCGGACTGCTCATATGTCTCGTGGGTAGAGCGACGAAGCTGATGACGCACTTTATGGAGCTGCCGAAGGAATACGTCGGCACGCTGCGCCTCGGCGAGGTCACTCCTTCTTACGATGCCGAGACCGAGGTCGAAGAGCGCGTCAACGTGCCCGATTTCTCGATGGATGACCTGATCGCAGCGACAGCGCCGTTCCTCGGGGATATCACGCAACTTCCGCCCATGTATTCGGCCGTCAAGGTAGACGGAGAGCGTCTCTACAAGAAAGCTCGGCGTGGAGAAACCGTAGAGCGACGTCCGCGGCAGGTGGTCGTTGATACTTTTGAACTGACCGATCGCCGCGGTAATGATGTGGACTTCCTCGTGCGGTGTTCGAAGGGAACGTACATCCGCTCACTGGCCCATGACTTTGGCGCGCATCTTGGCGTTGGAGCTCACCTTACGCGGCTCCGTCGTACGCGCATCGGCGACTATGCCGTCGACAACGCCTGGACGATGATGGATCTCGAACAGGTCATGGCCGAGGAGGCCGCATAGAGCCGACGATGCGACGCGAACACGGCTTAGAGGAAATCCGCCGCGACGAGCGGTCCGTCATTACCATTGGCACATTCGACGGTCTCCATCGAGGGCATCGGGCAATCCTTGAGTACCTGATTGAGTGTGCCCAGGCGGTTGACGGCACAAGCACCGTCGTGACGTTCGACCCGCATCCGCGCGAGGTCGTCCGCGGCGAATCCGTGCCGCTCCTCACCACAATCGACGAGCGCGCTGAGATCCTGGCAGGACTCGGGATCGACCGCTTCGTCATCATCCCCTTTACGCACGAGCTCTCGCGAATGTCGGCGCCTGATTATGTTCGCCGAGTGCTGGTTGACGCCATCGGAGCGCGGGATATTGTGATCGGGTACGATCATGCCTTCGGACGCAACCGGGAAGGCGATGCTGACCTGCTCCGTGAGATGGGGAAGGAATTGGGCTTTGGCGTCAACGTGATCCCGGCTCAAGTGGTGGGGCGTCACGTGGTATCGTCCACCGAGGTGCGCCACGCGGTCGAAGCGGGCGATGTCGTCGAGGCAGCGTCGATGCTGGGCCGCAATTACTCCATCGACGGTATTGTCGTGGAGGGAGATCGCCGCGGTCGCGAGATCGGCTTTCCTACGGCAAATCTGAAGCTGCTTGATCCTCGCAAAGTGACCCCGAGCGATGGCGTCTACGCTGTCTGGGTAGTCGATGAACGGGGAGGACGGCACCCTGGAATGATGAACATTGGCGTCCGGCCTACGGTTGATGGCACCGACCGCCGGTACGAAGTTCATCTTATCGACTTCGCCGGCGATCTCTATGGCCGGCGCCTTCGCACCGAATTCGTCGAACGGACGCGAGACGAACGCCGATTCGCATCATTAGACGAACTTACGCGGCAACTTTCGAAAGACCGAATACGTTGCAAGGCGGTCTTGGGGTTAATACCTTGAGAACCTTCAGGCGCGCCCTACCCGGCGCGCTTCTTCTTTAGCATGGTATAATCTAAAGAGGATCATTTATGATCTCGAGTGAACAGAAGTCAGAAATCGTACGCAAGTACGGCAAGGACGAGAACGACACCGGCGCACCGGAAGTCCAGATCGCCATCTTTACGCAGCGCATCAACGAGCTCACCGAGCACTTGAAGCTGCATTCGAAAGACCATTCGACGCGGCGCGGCCTCCTCAAGCTCGTCGGTAAGCGTCGTCGTCTCCTCGATTACCTGATCGACCGCGATATCGAGCGGTATCGTAGCATTATCAAAGAGTTGGGTATCAGGAAGTAGCATTAAGCGGCATCTCCTCTGCGGGGGAGGTGCCGCACTCATTTCAGCAGGTTTCATCGGCGCCGCGCTATAACGGGCCGCCGCGATGGTGAAGGGAGAGGGAAAAGAACTTTTACTGACAGAAGAGCAGACAATGCCAGAAGCAACAATCCGCGAAATTGAATTCGCACCCGGGCAGACGATCTCCATTGAGACAGGTCGGCTGGCCAAACAGGCGGATGGATCCGTCGTGGTTAGACAGGGAGATACGATGGTGCTCTGCACCGCCGTCCTCTCGAAGACGGTCCGTGAGGGCCAGAGCTTTTTTCCGCTGACCGTAGAGTACCGCGAGAAGTACTCGGCAGGAGGTAAGATCCCCGGCGGCTTCATTAAGCGCGAAGGACGCCCGACCGACAAGGAAGTATTGTCGTCGCGTCTGGTTGACCGCGCAATCCGCCCGCTCTTCCCCGACGGCTTCCTCAATGAGGTCCAGATCATTTGCTATGTGATCTCGGCGGACGAGAAGTACAATGCCGACGTCCTGGCAGGCGTGGGAGCCTCGGCCGCACTGTTGCTGGCCGGAGCACCTTTCGACGGTCCCATTGCCGAAGTTCGCATCGGCCGCATTGACGGTGAGTTCGTCGTCAACCCGACGATCGAAGCAATGGAAGAGAGCGATTTCGACCTCGTCGTCGCCGGTAAGAAAGACGCCATCGTGATGGTCGAAGGCGAGATGAACGAAGTGTCTGAAGAAGACATGATCGAGGCGCTCGATTTTGCGCAGCGTGCCATCACCACGCTTTGCGATGGCCAGCTCCAACTCGTCGAAGAGTTTGGCGACGTCGAGCCCTTCACCGACTACACGACGGTGCAGGTTCAGGACACGCTCGCTGAGCGCATCCACCAGAGCATCGGCCAGCGGATGGCAGACCACATCCGCAAACCCTACGACAAGTCGACGTTCTACGGCGGTGTCGACGAGATCAAGGCAAGCATCGTCGATGAACTGCTGGGATCTGACGACCCTGAGCTTGGCCGCGTACTTGCCGAAGCGACGGAAGAAGGCTGGACCGCCGGCGACATTCGTGCTGCCGTGAACAGTGTGGAATCCGACCTCATGCGCAAGATGATCGTCGAGGACGGTCGCCGCATCGATGGTCGCGGTCTGACCGATGTTCGCGATATCTGGTGCGAAGTCGGCTATCTGCCGCGCGTCCACGGCTCGGCCATCTTCACCCGTGGCGAAACGCAGGTGCTCGCATCGATCACGCTCGGCACGGGGAAAGACGTTCAGCCCGTCGACCAGATTTTCGACACGCAGGACAAGCGCTTCTTCCTCCACTACAACTTCCCGCCGTTCTGTACGGGCGAAGCGAAGTTCATCCGCGGTACGTCGCGCCGCGAGATCGGCCACGGCGACCTGGCCGAACGTGCGCTCCTGCCGATGCTTCCTCCGCCGGAAGATTTCCCATACACGATCCGCATTAATGCGGACGTGCTCGAGTCGAATGGCTCGTCGTCGATGGCGTCTGTCTGTGCCGGCTCGATGGCGCTGATGGAAGCCGGTGTGCCGCTTCGCAAGCCGGTTGCCGGCGTCGCGATGGGTCTCATCAAGGAAGGCGACAAGACGGCCGTCCTGACCGACATCCTCGGCACGGAAGACCATCTTGGCGACATGGACTTCAAGCTGACGGGTACGCGTGACGGCATCACGGCCTGCCAGATGGATATCAAGATCAGCGGCCTCTCCAGCGATGTGATGCGTCAGGCGCTGACGCAGGCGCGCGACGCCCGTCTCCACATCCTCGATGTCATGGAGCAGACGATCGACACGCCGAATGTCGAAATGTCGCGTTACGCTCCGCGTCTCACGCAGATCACCATCGATTCCGACTTTATCGGAGCGGTGATCGGCCCCGGTGGTAAAGTCATCCAGGGCATCCAGCGCGAGACCGGCACGACGATCGAAATCGAAGAGCGTGACGGCATGGGCTGGATCACGGTTGCAGCAACGAGTGGCGATGCGGCTCAGAAAGCGATCGACACGATCCGCGGCATCGTGACCGTACCCGAGGCCGGTGAGGAATACGAAGGCACCGTTCGAAGCGTTCAGGGCTTCGGCGCCATCGTGGAGATCCTGCCGGGCAAGGAAGGCCTCCTGCACATCTCCGAACTCGATTACGGCTACGTCGAGAAGGTCGAGGACTACGTCCAGGTGGGCGACAAGGTCAAGGTCAAACTGATCGAAGTGCGCCCCGACGGCAAGCTCCGCCTCAGCCGCAAACCGTTCCTGCCTAAGCCGGAGAACGGAGACGATGACGAGCGCCGCGAGCGTGGACCGCGCGACGGCGGCAACCGTGGTGGCGATCGTGGCCGCGGCGGTGATGGTCGTGGTCGCGGAGGTCAAAGCCGTGGTGGACATAGCCGCGGTGGTGGTCGAGGAGACCGTCGGCGCGACTAATCCGCACTGAGTACCTGATGTCCGGAGAAGGCGGCGGCCAATTGTGGCTTCCGCCTTTTCTGCCATCCAGTCGTTGCATGACTCAGCGTAATACGTAGTAATCTGATGGCCGATTTAGTAATCACTGACGTCAATACTGTCTTCTGCCGGACCACATTGCCGAACGGCCTGCGCATCGTCACGGAGTCTATTCCATCGGTACGGTCGATCTCCGTCGGCGCCTGGATCTTCACCGGCAGCCGAGATGAACCTGCTGACGAAGCAGGCATCAGCCACTTCATCGAACACATGGTGTTCAAGGGCACGGCCAAGCGACGGATGCACCACATCGCGCAGCGCTTGGAGTCGGTGGGTGGCTATCTGAATGCATTCACGACGAAGGAATTCACCTGCTACTTCGCGCGTGCACTCGACGAGCATCTTATGCGCGCGGTCGACACGGTGCTTGATCTCGTACTGGAGCCCGACTTTCCCGCGAAGGAGTTGGAGAAGGAGAAGGACGTCGTGCTTGAGGAGATGAAGATGTATGAGGACTCCCCGGAGGATCTCATCTTCGATCGCTTCGAGAGCGTGCTTTACGACGAGCATCCGCTTGCGCGCCCCATTATCGGTATCCCCGAAACGGTGGCCGGCCTCACGCGGGATCAGCTTGTGGCGTTCATGGCCGAGCAGTACACGCCCGATCGAACGGTTCTGGCGGTCGCGGGGAACGTGGATCACGAAGAAGTCGTGGCCCTGGCTGCGAAGATGTTCGAGCGATCCAGTC
>CAZRTY010000026.1:0-16338 GCA_964603055.1 uncultured Rhodothermales bacterium
AGGACTTCATTCGCGACTATGAGCGCGGCCTGTATCCCATCCAGGTAGCCTACACACATCCATCTCGCCAGGCTGCGCCGTTCCGATTCCGCGTAACCTTCGAGCTCGACGGCGAGCCGCTCTTCGAGACGACCTCCGAGCCCGTGCTCATCCGGCCCGGGATCCACACGTACCGAAGCTTTGCGGATGATCCCGACATCCGTTTCCGCGAGAGCATATCCGACCTTATCGACCGCGTGCAGCGCCGCCTGCGCAACACGGTGATTCGAACAGGAGGAATGCCGGAAGGAACGTATCTCGTCACCGTCGAAGCCGAGCCCGAAGATCCGTTCGTCTCCAGCCTGCCGGGCATGGCGCAGTTCACCGTTCGCTTTGCCGAGCCGCCCTTCGTCGTGGCGCCGCTCGACGGCGTGGTCATTTCCCAGCCCTACCCGATCTTTTCGTGGCTGCCCGTGGTGACACCACTGAGCACGACGATCGAATATCAACTCATCATCGTAGAGATGATGCGTGGCCAGGCGCCCCAAGAGGCCATTCTCGGCAACCGCCCGCTACTGAACACAACGACCACATCGACGACGCTGGTGTACGGGCCGGAGAACCTGCCGCTGGAACGCGGGAGGACCTACGCCTGGCAACTCACCGCCCGCGATGCAATGGGCAACCTCCCGATCTCGAACGACGGCCAGAGCGAGATCCAGACGTTCGTGTTCGATCCGATGGGCGGAACAGTCGGCGACATCGCCGGCCTGACGGAGATTGTGCTGGTGCCGGGCTTTGCGAAGCTGACGAGCCTGGATCTGTCCGCCGCCGAGCTACCGAATGCATATCGCCTCGATGGCCGCGCCGTGCTCGAGCTCGATTTGGAGGATCCGGTCGCCGTAGCCGTGAATGTGCAGAAGCTCGACGTTCAGAAAACGGGGCTCGATATGCCCGTGGTGATGGGCGGAAGCGTCAACGCGCGGCTCCGCTCGGATGTGATTCCACTCGGACGCGAGGTTGATTTCATCGAACTGACCGATCTGGGTTGGGATTTTGGCAGCGGCTTTACCGTCGGCGCGCAAATTGATATCACCGACGGCCGGCGCGTGGAGGGCGAAGGAACGCTCAGCATTACACCGATGGGTCTGGCAGGACGCCTCGAAGCGACGCTTCTCGATCCGCTTGTCCTCGGCGTTGATCCGGTTGAAGTCCACCTTACGCGCGTCGAAGCGACGTTCCCGGCGGCTCAGCTCTATGCGTCGGGTGGAGTGCGGCTGTACGGCGAGCCCACCGCCTGCGGCGTGGATCGTTTGAATCTGCAGATGGAAGAACTCGGCGCCGTGCTCGACTGCCGGTCCGATGTCTCCCTCGCGCTCGTCGACGGCTCCGACCAATTGCAGATCCGCCTGGATCGGGTCACCGGTCCATTCTCGGCCGACCTCACCGGCGCCTCGCTCGATTACGACCTCAGGTTGGACGGTGGGATCGACCTTGCCCTCGCCGATGGCGATTTCTGCGGCGCGAGCGGTGTCTTCCGCCTGACGCCGGGCGGGATCGCAGTCGACGGCCTGGTGCCGGATTGTTCACCTTCCGGGCAGATTGGGATTGACCTGGGCGTCGTTGACCTCGCCGTGCGCGATGTGAACGTCCGCTCGCTGTCCTACGACCGGCAGAGCGGTTGGGATTTCGCTCTTGACGTCGACGGTGATTTCCGGATTCCCGCGATCGATCCCTCCGTGCGCTGGTCGCTCCCTGATGTCGAGCTCACGCGGCATGGCTTTATCCTTCCCCAGGTCAACCTGACGGCGGATGACCTGCCGCGCGCTTCGGACCTGAATATCGGCGGCTTCGGGCTGTCGATCGACGAGCTACGCGTCGAGCCGCTTGTCTTCCCCTGGTTCACATGGTCTGGCGCCGATCTCGGGCCCTGGGATGTTACCATCAACGGGCAAGTCGCGCTGCCCGCCGCCGCTCATTTGCCGGCATGCCTCTCGGGGCAGCGACTCTCACTCGACAATTTCCGCATCCATAACGGCGGCGTGTCGGGAAGCCTGCCGTTCACGGCCGTCGACAATTGCACGCTAGAGATCGGCCAGAGCGCTGCGTTTGTCATCAACAGTCTCGGCGGTCGAGTGCTGGGCAGCACGGACGGAAGTTCGCTCGCGCTGGATGCCGTCATCGATCTCGATGCCGCGCTTAGCGTCGGCTATCCGTTCGTCTGCGAGGGCGAACAGGCGACGTCGCTCGCGCAGCTCTCATTCGCTCCGGGCGCCGACGGGACGCTGTCTGGGACCATCGAGAACCTCGCGCCCTCATGCCCCGTCGCCATCGGCCCGCTGCGTGCGACGGTTACCGACGCCACGCTCAACCTCGACGGCTGGAACGGCCGGCAAGGCGCGGTGCTTTCCGCCGATGCAGCTCTGCGACTCTCCCCGGCTCAAACCGTCAGCGGCTCCTTCGGTCTCGACCTGACGACGGGCACGTTCACGGCGCTCGACTTTGCGCTCGACCAGCCGTTTGAATGGGGGATGCCGGCTCACGATCCGCTCCTCACATTCCGGATTCAGGAGGCCACGCTCGGCCTCGACGGTTTCGTCATCAACGGACGGCAGGAGCTCGTCCTTCCAAACAATGCCACGATAGGCGCCACCTTCGACCGGCTTCGTGCCGATATCGAGTCCGGACTGATCGACGAGGGCGAGATCGTCTTCGACACAGGTTTCGCGCTCGAAGCCCCCATCGCCGGCAGCCATCTGAACTTCGTCGCGCGGCCTTCCGGCAGCACGCTCTCCGCCCGCCCCGGCGTACTGATCGACCTTCCCAGTTCGGTGCGGATTGGACGCAATGGGCTTTCGGCCACGGGCGCGGTCCGTGCGCAGATTGATTTTGGGGAATGGACGAGCGACCTGGATGTCAACGCCGTGCTGTCTTCTGATTTTGCGCTCGGGCTCAACCCCGTCGGGGTGGCGCGTGGCCGAGTCGACCTCGAGGCAGGCGGAATTGCCTTCGCTTATATCGACGCTGACGGCTTCCATCCCAATCCGGCGGCAATCGCGGGCTTCCTGCCGGATGTCCTGCCGCTGCCGAGTGAGGATATCGCGTACCTAGAACTGCGCCGCGACGGTGAACTCGTCGTCGACGCGGTCTCCCAGCCCGATGGATCGCTGCTCATCGAAACGCTCCCTGGTCATTCGCTCGATCTCGTAGTGCCGTACCTTGAAGGCGAGCCGCGTTTCGGCGTGGCGCTGACCGACCTGCGCGTCCGTCGGTCGGGCGACGGGTTACAGTTTGAAGGCGGGAAAGTCGAAGCGTTTGCGGCGTCGCCCCTCGATCTGGGTGATCTCGGCATTCCCCTAAATCTGCGCTCGGTTTCCTACGGACAGGCGGGAACGACTGAAGGAACGTCGCCGCTGCTCGTGTTCACGGGCGACCTTCAGCTCTTTGGCCAGCCGATCCAGAACAGTGGCGATGTGATGTTCGCCGTATCGAGCGGTGGAGATCTGGCCGGATCGATCGAGCTCGACGGGGTCGATCATCGTCTTGAACTCGGCGCAGGCGGCCTCGTCGGCATCGACCTCGAAAATATCTCGGGGTCCTTCCAGAAAATGTACGGTGCCGATGCGACCTACGACCTCGTCGTAGGCGGTGCCATCGCCATCAACGACGGTGAGACGAACGTCGCGAGCGCCGAGGTGGCGTTTCGCCATCGCCCAGGCCGCATCGACGTGCTGCAGTTTCAGGCGGGCACCGACCTCGAGCGGCCCGGCATCGACCTCGGCAACCTGCGGCTCGACTTCGACGGCATCACCGAGCTCAAGTCGCTGCAGCACAGCCCGGACGACGGCTTCTCTTTCCGCCTGGCCGTCGACTTCGGCCTCGGGCTGCGAGCCTCGGGCGATGATTCCGAATACTTTCGCATCGACCTGAAAGGCATCGACGTATCGAACACCGGCCTGCACCTTCCGGCACAGGTGGTGCACAGCGGTACGACGCCGGCACTCGATGATTCGCAGACGCTCACCGTCGGCCCGCTCGATCTGCGCCTGATTGGCATCGAGTTGATCGATGATGTGCACGTGTCATGGCCCGATTTCGGGCTGCTTGGTCTTGGGGACGCCACCCAAAGCGCAGCGTGGATGGCGTCGACGGCTCCGATTGCGGCCCCGTTGCCATCCCCCTCAGATCTGTTCGATGCACTCCAGCTGAGCCTCGGTATCCGCATCAACGCGTATCCCGAGCTGGCCGATTACGAGTTCTCGGTTTACGATGCCGGCTTTACCGACGGGCTCTTCTCTGGAGCGGTCGAAGCATTCACGTTCGTTCCCGGCTTTGAGCCGCGTATCGCGATTGGCGAGACGGGCGGCCTCGTGCTTAGCTCGATCGGCGGGTCGCTCTCCATCGACCGCGACGGTCTGGCACCGTCGCAGGGCTTCGAGTTTGATTTCGGTGGACGCATCGAGTTGCCCAACTTCTTCGAGACGGAACCGGAAGTTTCGTGCGCCGAGACGGACGTCGCGTTGAGCTTTGCCTCACCCGGGCGCCTCAGCGGATCGATCGATGACTTCGCGGCATGCGGCGCCATCGCCTTCGGCCCGGCATCCCTCGAATTCCCATCAAGCACGCTGCAGCTCGACCTCGAGGCTGGCGGCACGCAGACGGCCGTGCTCGATGGACAGGCCATCGCGACGCTCGAGTCGATCTCGGGTAGCGTCGCCGCGGAGAGCCACGCCCGCCTCGACCTGCTCACCGGCCGGCTGCTCGACGGCTCGCTCAGCCTCACCGGTACCTACGGCATCGGTCTGCCGGCCGACGATCCGCTGTTCCAGATGCAAGCCCATCGGCTGACGATCGATCAGCGCGGCTTTATTGTGGATGGAGATGGCTCGCTCATCGTGGATGAAGGCTCGGCCGATATCACGTTCGCCGGCTTCGCCATCGACCCGCGTGCATGGGAAGTGGTGGGCGGTAGCATGACGGTGGAGAGCGGCTTCGCGTTTGAGGTCGGGCTCTCCGGCTCGCCAAGCTGGCGCGTGACGGACACGGGTTCGCCCGTTTCGAGTGATGCCGCGGTCAGGCTCGACGTCCCGGCCAATGTTGTGCTCAATCCGTTCGGCCTGCATATCGGTGGAAGCAGCACCGCCGCGCTCCATTACGACGGCGAAGTGTACGCTTCACTCTCGGCGAATTTCGACTCGTTCACGCTCGGCGTCTCGCCCGTTTCGCTGAAGCAGGGCCGAGCCGACTTCCTCACGGCGAGCGACACCCGCGTGGCCTATATCGACGCGAACGGCTTCCACTTCGATGCGGGTGGGATCATCGCTGCGGTTGTCCCCGAGCGCCTCCCGCTTCCGACCGAAGATGTCGCCTACCTCCGTTTGAAGGATGACGACGGCAACATCCTGATCGGCTACGAAGCCATCGAAGGCGGCTATTCTATCAGCAGTCTTGCAGACGCCTCCGGAAATCCGCAGCCGCTCGAACTCGTCGTGGCGGCGCTGGGCGACGCCGGCGAACATCCCACAATAAGCCTTACCATCGACGGACTGCACGTCAACAGCACGATGCAGCAGGTGATGTCCGGCTCGATCGAAGCCTCGCTCGACGAGGAACTCACGCAGTCGCTGGGCATCCCGCTGCACCTCGAGACCATCCGCTACGCACGTGCCGAGTCGGGAGATTACGCGCTATCAGCCGATGGCCGCCTCGATCTTCCCGAAGCACTGGGCGAAGTAAACGTCGGCTTCGCCGGCCTCGGCATTTCATCCGCCGGATTCACCGGGGAGGTCATCGCCGGAAACGTCTCGCCCGCCGCCACATGTGGCCTCGTCGATGCCGACGCGTTCTCCGCATCGGCGCTGGCATCCGTCGCCTACGGAAGCGGCGGTGTGATGGCGAACGCATCCGCCGAGCAACTCGCCGAGGCCGATCTCGCGCTTGCGCTCTTTGGCGTCCGGCTCGTTTTCGATCCGCAGGAAGGCAACTCGTATGCGATTCTGGGCCGCGCCTCGAGCCGTGTCACAACCTTGAGTCCGGAAGATGAAGCCGGGCACCTGCCGTTCCTGCTCGGATACGATGCAGACACGTGGCGCGCCGAGATCTGCACGAACGTGCTGCCGCGCGTCGAGGGCAATCGCAAACTCTCGTTGATGGTGGCCGACCTCTATCTCGACGAAGACAATGGGGGAGAGGCCGTTCTGGAGTTTGGGGATGGGGACGTGGAGCTGGTGTTATCCGGCATGCTCACGTTGCCCGAGGTGATGGGCACGGAGTTTCGCGTCACGGTGCAGGATCTCCGGATGGGCACGAACGGCATCAGCGTGGCATCGGCCGGGGCGGGGATCTCCGGTCAGGAGACGACGCTCTTTGGCGATGTGCTCAAGCTTCGCAATGATCATCTTGGCGCCGAATGGGATGCCGAGAACGACGCCCTCGCGCTCACCCTCAGCGGGTCGCTGTGGATCACACCGTTCATGTGCGCCGACGGCAATGCAACCGCATGTGCCGACCAGGATGCCGTTGCATTCTCAGACCTCCGGATCGACACGCGTGGAAATGTGACGCTCGGCGGCGGTGCGGTGAACCTGCTCGCGGCGCGTCCGGAGCCGCTCGCCGTCATTGGCGACAACCCGAGCCCGACGCTGGGTATCGACGTACTCGCGCTGCGCAAGCCCGCCGATGCGAACACGATCATGCTTGACATCGGCGGCGAACTGAATCTGCCTGACCTCGCAGACGGCGTCTCGAGCACGTTCCTCTTCTCGGTGAATCACGAAGGGCAGATCGAATCGGATGATCCGCTGCACGTTCGCTTTGTGCGTGACCCGGGTAGTATTGGCGACCAGGTCGACGAGCGAGGTGACAACCCGTCGACGGAGTTCGACTTCGGCGGCATCGCCCTGCTCGACGTCAAGGAAGTCGGCGTAGCATTCCCCAGTGGACAATTGATACAGCCTGCCGTCTACGCCAACGGATCCATCTATGTACAGGATGGCGTCGACGACCAGGTTCGTCTCGGAAGTCTCGGTGGAAGGACCGCCACATCCGCCGGACTGTACGTGGATCTGGCCGCGGGGCTGTCCGTCAACGCGCAGTCGGAGATCAGCGAGTTCGACCTGGGCGGCTTCATCCGCCTGACCGACCTCTCCGTCGCCGTCAACAATCATGCTGACCGAGGCACGCAGTTCGTCCTCGGGGGCAATGTCGAGGTCGCGATGGAAGGCCTGGCCGCGGCATCGGCAGACTGGCGCAACCTCACCATCGATCGGCAGGGGATCGCCGATCACGGACGCCTCGGCCCGGGTGGGCTGTCCGTTTCGATCGTCGAAGTGATTACGCTCTCGATCGGCTCGCTCGAGTACGGATCGGGCTCGTTCTCCTATCACAACCCCGCGACGAACGTCACAGAGGAGCGCACCGCCGACTCGTACTTCGCCATGACGGGTGCGAGCATCGACCTGACGGAAGCCATCCAGGGCAGCGTCGGCGCTGTGTACTATTACCGGACCGATGACGACGTCGCCCTCGAGATCTTCGATGCAGGCGTGCAACTCGCCGGGACGGTCCGCGCCGATCTCACCATGCGCTACGTCAACGAGCAGGGCAACGTGTTTGTCTCGGCGCTCGGGCATGCCGCGGTGGATCACATCGGATCGGTAACGGTGGCCGGACAGATCGGCCGCCGCGTGGTAAACGGCGAGTCCGTGTCGAGCTTCGGGCTGTTCGCCAGCCTGGAAACCGAGGTCGGCCTGCCCATCATCCCAGGCATCGTATCGCTGACGACCGTCGGCGGCGGCTTCTTCCGCTATCCCGACGAAGCCGTACTCGCCGGTATCCGCGACCTCGCCGGATTCGATTTCATCCCGGAGGACCGGCAGCCGGATCTCGACGGCCTGCAGTTCGCCGTCCTGCTTCACGGCGGTGCCGGTGTCATCGGCGCAGGGCCGCAGTTTGTGATGGAAGGGTCGATGCTATTGCAGGTGACCGACCAGCACACCTCGATCGCGGCCGACGTCAAGTACCTCAGCATGGACGAGATACGCGCGGGGATGTACCTGACGGCATCCTACGGTGCGCAAACCGGCGTTGAAGGCGGCGTGGCGCTCATCGTAGACTTCCCCAATGTGCTCGAGGGCCAGGCAAGCGTCAACTTCGCGGCGTACGACAGGCCCGAAGGAACGATGTGGATGATCGATGGCCGCCTCGGCGACCGCGGCGATGGCCCGCTCAACCTGCTCAGCGGGGTAGCGCAGGCACGCGGCGACTTCGTGGCCACAAACGATGGGGTGCTGCTCCGCGAACTCAGTGTGAGCATCAGCTCGCCCAAGATTTACATCGTGGAGGTGCAAGCCGACGCCATCATGTCATTCTGGTATATCCCCGACCATGCGCTCGGCGGCTACGGCGAACTCGATGTCTCGGCATCGCTGCTGGGCGGCATCGTGCAGGCCGGCGCAAACCTGAAGGGTGCGTATTTGCATCAGGATGAGCTCATTTACCTGGCCGCCACGGCTTATGTCAGCGTACTGTTTGTTTTCGAGGGCGACGTCGGCATCTGGGTGAGTCTGGAGAAGGGCAGGCTCAAGGGCGGCGAAGGTCGAAACTCGCGCTACGATCAGATGGTGGCCGATGCCCGACGCCAGGCCGAAGACATGATCTCGCGCGCGAATGAGATGGCGGCGGCGATGGAGGCGGCGAGGTCTGCTCCCTTCCAGTACGACATGGAGGCGATCCGGCAGGCGGGTCTGCAGCTGGTAAGCGCATCGGCCGGCGACCGCGCATGGTACGCCGAATCAATGTTGTGTAACGAGCAAGCATTGTTTACCAGCGGTTGCCCGTCGACGCTCAATTCGCACCTGAGCCGTCTGCAAGGCCTCACTCGGTCCATTCTGACAGGCAATCGACCCCGCACAAGCCTCAACATCGAGGCTGAGTTCCGCTCGATCGAACGGTCGATACAGGATCTCCAGGACCGTGCCGTCGCCGTGGAGCAATACCTGCGCGAGTTGGAGTTCCAGGCGATCGAATGGAGCGCAGCGGCGGCAGCCCAGCTCGATGCGCTGCAGACGCAGTCGCCGTTGACAGCCTATAATCCGGCCACGTATACCGGCGAAGGGGAAAATCGCCGGATGACCTCGCCGCCGTCGTTCCACGTCGACACGCAGCGCGACGAAGCACAGGCGAGCATGCTGGCCGATCTCAAGGCCGACACCGACGCACTCGACGAACAATATCGCGAGGCCATTCAGGCGGCAGCGAATAACCTGGGTGAAATCACCGACCTCATGTCAGGCTCGGTCGTGTTCGATGAGGCGGGATGGATGCGGAGGGCGACAACGGTGAACCATGTGGCGGAGTCCTACGCAAAGGTCACGGCCGACGTTGAGCGGGTCTTTGCCGCACGCGCAGATTCGCTCTGGCGAAGCCGCGACTGGGCGCTGTCTCGTTATAACTCCGTAGCCACCGGAGCCTATGCGAAGCACCACATCGAATCGCTGATGAGCTCGCTGATCAACGCGTATTCGAGAGAAGGCCGCTACGCCCACGCCGCTGCCCTGACGTGCAACCGCTTCTTCTGGATCCAGCAGCTCCGCCGCCTCGGAGACGGCGATTTCAGCTCGTCGCAGCAGAATGAGGAGGTCGACGGCTTCTGCAGTATCGTCGACGGCCACCGGAGCAATCAGCGATATGACGACCTTGCCCTCGAGTTCACCAACGCAGGCGTCGCCCTCTGGCATGATGTACCACGCGAAGGTCTTCAGGCCTGGAGCCAGGAGCTTGGCACGACGGCGCAGCAGAATCGGTTGATGATGCGGGACGTGCTGGGGCCCATCCAGGATGGTCACCTCGCCCTTACCAGCGCAGTCAACGGAATCTATCTGCTGCAAACCGAGATGGCGGCTACGGTACACGGCATGCTCGAGGAATACATGTCGTGGAGGCGTGGCGCGCAAGGGATCGGAGAAGAGGAATCTGATTCGGTCATCGACTATCACGAATCGATGCGGCAGTCGCTCCTCCGGTCGCTGGAGGCACCGACGATCACCAGTATTACGGTGAACCGCACGTCGACGGGGTACACGGGAAGCGCCGAGGTCACGGCAACTGCAAGCCATCCAGAAGACGTCGCTCAGATTTCCTACGCCTTCCGTCGTGGCTCCGGAGCTAACATCTATTCGGCCGGAGATCTGTACAGCAACGGCCGCGACACGCGCATGTCGTTGCATTCCTTTGCCGACAACGCAAACGAAACGAGCCAGAACTGGGCCGTCTACGTGCGCGCCCGGGGCCCGCTGGGCAACTCGTCGACGCGCTCGGCAAGCTTCGACCTCGCCGTTGCGACGGCCGGTCGTGACGATGCCCCGGACGGTTTCGTTGCCGATGTCATGCCTGAGGATACGTCGCCACCACCAACTCCAATCCTCAGCTTTCCCGAGTATAGGCGAGCACAAGACGACCAGTCGGTCTCCCGATGGTGGACGAATGAACCCGGCCGGATTGTCTTCGCCGCTATATCGGTAGATGCAGAGTCGGACATCGCAGGCTACGAGTACCGCATCGGTACCACCCCCGGCGGCAACGAAGTCCGCGACTGGACCGAGGGCGTGGGCGTTCCACTCGTCGAACTCGGGCAGGAAGGCGTCGTGGGCAACGCAATGCGGCGCTTCACCGTGCACGGGCTCGCACTGGAAGAGGGCCTTCCATACTATATCAGCGTGAGGGCAAGAAACGGCGCGGGCCTGCTCAGCAGCATAAAGTCAGATACCCGAGGTGTGATGGTGGACACGTCTCCGCCGACAGCCCCCGGAGAAGGAAGCCCCGTCGCAGATCTTGGCCCGGAGCCCTCGACTGAAGCGTCTGGCATCACGGTAACGGGACCCGTCGTGGTAGAGCCGCCCGCCTACAGAGGGCCGTCGTCTACGAGCACGCAGCCGGTGGCGCCGAGCTTCGACGTCCGGTGGACCGCGGCGTCGGATGCTGAATCGGGAATCAGCACATACGAATACGTCGTCTCGACGGAAAACGACCCGCAGGGCGCCTTCGAAGAGATTCCACCGCCGCCGCCTGGCATCTTTTACATCGGCCCGGTCACTCGCTCGCCCGTCTCCCGAACCTCGAGCACGAGTGCGACGATCACGGGTGCGCCGCTGGGCTACATGAAGGAAGTCTACGTCCACGTGCGCGCCGTGAACAACGCGGGCTCACCGAGCGACGTACTCACGATCGGGCCGGTGCGGCCCCTCGATTCGACGGCGCCGGTCCATCCAAACCTGGCGGCTATGGTCGATGCCTCAGGCGTGCGCGTCTATCTCACGCGCCCAGGGTATGATTTGGAGTCGAGCGTTAAGGGTTATCAGTTCGCCGTCGCCCGTCGTGCGAGTAGCGGATCAACCACGTGGTTGCGGCCGTTCCCGAGCGGCACGGACGTCGACTTCGGCCCACTTTGTGGCTCAACGGGCGGGGGTATGGTCTTGTACCTCGACGCTGCCGGCCAGCCCCTGCCGCCCGATCGAACGGGATGCCATGTCGCTTATGATCAGGACATCGCGCCGTACTACCTCATCTCTGCAAGTCACTTCGTAAGCCGATCAGGGCCACGGGGCGGTAGAGACAATGTTCAGGTTGCGCCGCTGAGCGGGCAGGGCGAGGATCACTACTACGTGTACGTCCGCACGGTCAACCGGCAGGGGTATCACTCCACGGTCCAGAGCCTGGCCGGTCCGATCGTCTTCGATACCACCATCCCCGAAGAGCCTACGATCACGAGTTCTACGCACACGATCACAGGAAGGGGCACCGTACTCACGGTCGACGTCACCGACGTGCGAGACCCGGAGTCGGGCATCGCCGCTATCGAGTACCGATTCCCGGATCAGGGCTCGAGCGTGTGGCTCGACTTTTCCTCCAACACTGGAGGCCGCAAATCCTCGTCTTCGTATTCGCGGACGTTCCAGTTCCAAGGAGCCGATACTCCCAAATCCGTCGAGATTCGGCTGTCGAATGGCTCGGGTCTGCAGCGCGTTTCCTCGCACTGTGTGCGAGACTGCGCGCCGACGCTACCGCTGCCTTTCCCGCCGGCGACTGGTTCATTCACCACGCCGGTGACGACCGTCGGGACCTCAGATGGAACCACACCGATAGTGATGCCGGGTGTTACAGCGCCTGTGACCACCCCACCGATTCGCCGATAAGTAATGCTTCAGTTTATCACGCACATCATGAGCAGTAGTCGGCCTTATCGGAGAGCGGTGTGGATTCCGGTCTGGGTCTTCCTGATCGCTGCGGTGCCCGCGGCCCAGGCTCAGTCCGATCCCGCCGTGCGCATCGTGGTGCGGGGCGACAGCGCGTTCGTCTATCACACCGAACTGTTGCCGCCCGGCTACGGCGTGAATCTGTACCGGATCAGCTCGGCCGGCGATACGACACTTGTGACCCCTGAGCCCATATTGTCGTCGCAGACCGGAAACGAGTTCGCGGTTGCCACAGCGGATCGATTCGAGGCGCTGCGGAATAATCTCCAGGCGGATTCTGCATTCGAGGTCTACATGCGGCTGCGGGGTGACCGCACGCTCGGCCTGCTCACCAGCTTCGCGTATCCCGAAGTGGCGCGCGCCTTCGGGCGCCTCGTTGTGGACGAGGATGCGCCACTTGGAGAGATCGTGACGTACCGTTTCGAAGTCGTCGACGATTTTGCTGAGCCCACCGGCGCAGTATTCGAGGGGGGAGGGCGCCTCGCCGAAGTGCGGCCGCCTGTGCCGAACCGGCTCGAGGCTGAGCACGAAGGCAATGACATCACGCTGTCGTGGCAGTACCCAACCACGCGAGAGGATGACACCATCATCCGGTTCATCGTCTACCGTGCGAATGGCGGCCTCATCCCACTCTCCGATGACATCATTCTGCTTCGCAACGCGGCGGAGTCCAGCTATGACTACAGTTTCGCCGTTCCCACCGTCGGCGCCACGGAAACGTTCTACGTGGCCGCGGTCTCGGTAACGGGTCAAGAGTATTTGAGCGAACCGCTCGAGTATTTCGTCGAAGACAACGTGCCACCGGCCGCGCCCGCCGGGGTTCATGCATTTGCGAATCATCAAGACGCGACGGTCGAGCTGACGTGGCGTGTGTCGCCCGAGCCCGATGTGGCGGGCTACCACGTCTACCGCGCCCCGCGCCTCGAGGCCGAGTTCGTGCGCATCACCGCCGAACCGCTCGACGTACTCGAGACCGTTTATCTCGACACGACAACGGTAGGACGCCGGACCTACTTCTATCAGGTGACCGCGTTCGACGAAAGCGGCAACGTGAGCGAGGCAACGAATCCGGTGATGATCCAGGTCGATGATCTCGTCCCTCCGCCGCCGCCATCAGATCTGCACGCCGAGTTTCGTGAGGAGGACGGTGCGGTGCATCTTACCTGGACGACAGGCGTGATCCCGGCGGATTTTGATTCATACATCATCTTGCGGAGACAGCTCGACGGCCGCCGCCTCGTCGGCTTCGAGCAGGTGAATAGCGAGACCGTACGCCGAGGAAGCTACCTCGACGCCGGGAAGGTCGACGAATCGGCCGGCGCTCGCAACGGATTTTCCGAGGGCGCTTTCTACCGCTACGGCGTCGTGGCCGCCGACAGTGCGCGCAATTTCAGCGACACGGTCTTCGTGGATCTGCAGATCCCGGATCTCACGCCGCCGCCACCGCCTGCCAACCTGGTCGCCGTGAACGACGGCGGGCTCCGAGCGATCGTCCGCTGGACGGCCTCCGACGCCGGCGACGTGACCGAATACGCACTCCACCGACGGCTGGAAGGTGGCTCGTACGAGAAGGTATCGCGGCTGCCGGCATCAACGCTGGTCGTACAGGATGACAGCGTTCGGGCAGGCGAGACGTATTACTACGCCGCCACGGCGATCGACTCGCTCGGAAACGAAAGCGAGCGCTCCACTGAAGCCATGCTCCAGATGCGCGACTTCGACCCGCCGCCTGCCGTCCGCAACGTGCAGGCCTATCGCTCGGGCCAGGACCTAATCGTGAGGTGGGAGCGGTCGCCGGTGAGTGATATCGCAGGCTACGTCGTCTATCGTTCCGACCTCGCGACTGGAACGTACGAGCGAGTCAACGCCAACATCATCACCGGAACCGAAACGACGCTGCCCTTTTCAGACGACAAGCCGTTCTACCAGGTGCGCGCTGTCGATTCCTCCGGGAATGAGAGCCGGGCGAGCCGGCCGGTGCGCCTGATGGTGCCGACGGGCGAACGATAAACCGGCGTGTCAAACGAATGAGGGAGTGTTGCGGGGATTTACGCGTCTACTTTTTGTCCTCCTCTTAGCCACTGTACCGGCCGCTGATGCTCTCAGCCAGCCGATGGATGTTGCGCGCGGCGTTCAGCTCTATCAGGAGGGGCAGTACGCCGAGGCAGCAGTGATTCTTAGCCATGCCGTCGCGCAAGACTCCTCGATGGTTGAGCTGTATCCGCCCCTCGTCGCATCATACTATCGGCTCGATCGTACGGCGGATGCGCAGATGCTGGTCGACGCGGGGCTCCGCCGGGCGCCGACGCATGCATTGCTCAACCTGCTCAAGGCCGACCTCCTCCTCGAGGATGATCGCCACGAGGAAGCGCTCGATCTGATTGACGGCATTGTTCAGCGCGCGACGTCAGGGCAGACGTCGCTGCCCCAGGGTGTCTCGCTCGAAGAGCTGCAATCCCGGAGCGGATATCTGCACTTGCACGTGGGCATATTGAAAGGGGATGCGGGCGACTGGCATGCCGCTGCCGCTCACTTTAGGTCGGCTCAGCGACTGATTCCGGACGAGCTGCAGGTCCACCGAAGCCTCGCCTACGCCTATCTGCAGATGGAAGCGTGGGACGCGGTCCATGATGCCACTCGTGACGGGCTGCGCCGATTTCCGGCTGACGACGGTTTGACCCGGATGCGGATTCACGCCCTTGCCGAACTGGGCGACAGCGCCTCACTTCGGGAGGAGACGGCACGGATGTATCAGAGGAATCCGGACGACGCCCAACTCGCCGTAACCCACGCCCAGGTCCTGCTCGGCTCGGGCGATTACGCGGGCGCGCAAGCAGTTTTTGAGGACGTACTCCGGCGGCATCCCGAGAACCGCGAGGTCTACGACGCGCTCGTCGGCATCTACCGATCCATGATGAATGCCGATGCACTGCTCGACGTGCTGATGCGGATGCAGGCGGCGTTCCCGGATGACCTCGACATCCCCATCCAGATTGCTGCCGTGCACGAGACCCGCGGTAATCTCTACGCGGCCCGGTCGGTGTACGAATCGCTCGTCTTCGACCATCCCAGTCACTCTGAGGCTTATCTGCGCCATGCGACGACCTACGAGATGGATGACGATCCAGACGGGGCGATCGAGGTCTATAGGGACCTGCTGGCCGTGCTGCCGGATCATCGCGAAGCGCTTAAGCGGCTCGGTGATTTACTGCAAGCAACCGGTCGTCTGGATGAGGCGCGGGTCGTGTACGAACAACTTCGCCGGTCCGGAATCGTCTCGGCCCACATCGACCTCGGTGAGATATTTGATTTGATGGGGAATCGGGCGGAGGCTGATCGGCACTTTCAGCTGGCCGCCGATGCGGGTACTGGGCATCCGCTGCCTTACGTACGACTGGCGGAAAGCGCATTAGGGCGAGGCGATGCAACGCGGGCATTTAGATCGGCGGAGCGCGCGCTATACCAGAGCTTGAACAGCGTCGAGCGGGCCCAGGAAGCACTTATGAATCGGCTCGCTGGACAGGCGCAGATGGGCTTTGGCGGACTCGATTCAGAGCGGCTGCGGATGACCGCCGAGCTGGACCGATTGGACGACATCGCCGCAGAGGCTTTTACTTTCTTCACGTCCAGCTTCTCCGAACAGCAGGTTCAACCCGTCCTGACGGCCATCATCCAGCAGCACGGCACGAGCGGCCGCCTTCATCTGGTCCTGGCCCAGTTCTACCTCGGCGCAGACAACGCGGACGCCGCTCTTGATTACCTGCGCACGGCCGTCGACGCCACGCCCGAGCTGCGGGAGGCGCATGTGATGCTCGCCGAGTTCCTCGAGACCCGCGGCGACTTGACGGGCGCCGAGCGCGCCTGGGAGCGCGCGCTCTCGCTCGACGCGACGAGCAGCGACGCGTACGACGCCTTGATCCGCATCGCCGGCATCACCGGCCGCGGATCCCAGCTCCTCCGCCGCTGGAACGCCCGCCTGCGCGCCGAGCCCGACAACGACGTCCTGCGCCGGTATCTGCGCGAGGCCGAGCAAACCCTGGGTAGGCCTTGAGCTTTAAGTGGTAAGCTTTAAGCTCGAAGCTATAAGTCATAAGCGGTAAGCAGTAAG
>CAZRTY010000027.1:0-15908 GCA_964603055.1 uncultured Rhodothermales bacterium
GATACGCTAAGCCGTGAAAGCGTACGGGTCACGTTCCGAGTCGAGCCCGGGCCGCCAACGTACATCCGCCAGGTCCGCTTCAATACCCACGACAGACTCGACACCGCTACGCTGCATGAGCTTGCGCGAGGATCGTTGCTGTCGTCGCGCCAGGCGCGATGGGCGGACAGCACGTCGTTCGTCGCCGCTGATCGCCGATTCTCCGAGCCAATGCTCCTCGATGAGCGTCGGCGTATTCTGACGTTTCTGCGCGACAATGGCTACGCTGCCGTCGCCCGCGATTCAATTACCGCGGTTGTTTTTACGACGCAGACGGATTCATTCGACGTCTCCTTCGAGCTGTCGCCGGGCCCGCGGTATCGATTTGGGGATGTCCATTACAGTGTGATAGGAGGGGAGGAAGACGCGGTCGAACGTCGAGATACACTTGTGTACGAAACCGACCGGCGAGTCTCCGTCGCAATCGAGAACGAGTCGTGGTTGAGGCCACGGCTGCTATACAACAGTCTCCAATTCGAGCCGGGTGACTGGTATGACCAATCTCGTTTGATCGGTACGCGCCGAAGGCTCGAAGCATCCGGCGTCTTCAACTTCACTGATATCCTGCCGCAGTTTCCGATCGCGCGCCGCGGAGATGAGGGAGAGCCGATGCTCCCTCATCGCATTGAGCTGCGGACGCGCCCTCGGCATCAGATCCGGCTCGAGACGTTTATGCTGCAGCGAAGCGGCGTGTTAGGATCTGAGAATGAGATTGGTGCGGGTATTGGGGCGACCTACGAGAACCTGAACTTGTTCGGCGGCGGTGAGACGTTTCGCGCCAGTGTGGGCGGATCTGTTGCAGCCGATATCGAATCCCGGCTCTTCACGTCGGCCCAGACCGAGGTTTCAGCGTCACTCATCCTGCCATATCTCGTAAAGCCGTTCGGCGGACTCGACCGTGTCCTCGATTTATACGACGCGCGCACCCGCATCTCGCTCAATCTCCTCACGGCGCGTCGAGACAATCTCAACCTCATCATTCGGGGCCGGGGCTCTGCGCTCTTCCGCCTCGAGGGACAGCACACGGCGACGCTCACGTCGTGGCTCGACCTCATTGATCTGAGTATCAGTAATCCGGATACGTTAACGGGCTTTCGCGAACTGTTTCTCGACCGCGTGGTTAGCAATCCCAGTGGAAACGGCAGGCCCGTTCTCGATCCCGTCCAGCGGGCGCAGATCCTGGAGGACTACACACAGCCGCAGATCAACAACGCCCTCCGCTACACCCTTCGCGCAGCCCGTGTTAATCCGCTGACACGTGAGCAAGGCTATCTTTTCGAAGCCGCCATCGAGACGGGAGGCAACCTGCCCTATGCGCTGGATCGCTTCGCGTTCAGCCCCGGTGAGGTCGAAGGAAACCTCCCTGGCCTTCCATTTTTTGGAGGGGATCGAGAGAGTCGGCTCGTGTACCGGCGCTACACGCGGTTTATGCTGGATGGACGGCGCTACCGGCCGATCGGTCGGGGTGCGGTGATGGCCGGAAAAGTTGTCTTCGGATTTGCGCACCCGATCGGCGACTCGCGCGTGGTGCCCTTCGACCGGCGTTTTTATGCCGGCGGCGGATCGAGCGTCCGCGGATGGGGACTCCGGCTGCTGGGTCCGGGAGCGGCAAGCTTCGGCACCGATACGGGTGAGGAACTGACCAATATCCTCGGCGGAGACATCAAGCTGGAAGCCAGTGTGGAGCTTCGCCAGCGCCTCATCCGCAACCTGCTCGCCGCCGACTGGGTAGCCGCTACGTTCGTAGATGCCGGAAACGTCTGGTTCGGCCCGCGCAACCCGGGGTTCGCCTCAACGGCGCACGACGAGGACGGACGTTTTCGAGTGCCGGATTTTGCGGGGGAGATCGGCGTCGGCGCTGGAATCGGGCTCAGGCTGGTGTGGGATTACCTGATCATTCGTCTCGACGCCGCGTACAAAGTTCACGACCCGGCGACGACCGGACTGCTGCCGGATGGACTGCGCTCGCCCGTCATCCATTTCGGCATCGGTCACAGTTTCTGACGACACCATTCTGGCCTGATGAAGACCACAAAGCCCCGTCCATCCCGGCTCAGCCGTTTCTTCGGCCGGACGTTCCGACGTGAAGAAGACCAGCGGGCTCGCGAAATCGTCGAGGCGCTGCGGCAGACGCCCGTTTTTGCCGATATGTCGTCGAGAACGCTCGACACGCTGGCCGACTTCGTGCACATCCGGGACTACCGCCCGCACGAGTACATCTATTACGATAACGACCCCGGGCTCGGCTTGTACATCGTGGCCTCCGGTCGCATCGTCTTGCTGATCGAGGACACCGACGGCACCGCCACCGAGATCAGGCGCGTGGGTCCGGGCGAACTCATTGGGGAGCTCTCGGTACTTGCAGGCTTCCGGCGGATGGAGACTGCGCAGGCTGTTGAAGAAACGCGCCTGCTCGGGCTCTTCCGCCCCGATTTTAATTCCCTTATCAAACGGCACCCACGCAGCGGCTCCGAGATTCTGCAGATGTTTACCCGTTACCTCTCAACGCGTCAGGCCGCCCTCATCGGCGAGTTCGAACGTCTTCACGGGCGCGTGAACGTGGCGCGTGTGATGGAGGAGGCAGCATCAGCCGAGAATGCGATTTCCGACGATCGTGTGCCTACCTACCATGGCTGAAGTAAAGAAGATTAAGAAAGGCGATCTCCTCGAGTTCGAGGTCGAGAAATTCGCCGACCGCGGCAAATCGCTCGCGCGTATTGATGGGCAGGTCGTCTTTATTCCGGGAGGTGTCCCGGGGGACCGGGTTCGAGCGCGTGTGATCCGCAAAAAGAAACGCTTTGCGGAAGCTCGCATCGAAGAATTGCTCGAGCCGAGTGATCTCAGGACCACACCTCGCTGCTTTTATTTCGGCACATGCGGTGGATGCAAATGGCAGCACGTTGAGTACGAAGCCCAGCTCGAGGCCAAGCGCGAAAGCGTGCGTGACGCACTCGAGCATCAGGCGGGGGTTACGGACGTGGACGTCCGCCCGACCATCGGCTCAGAGAACCAGTACTTCTATCGCAACAAGATGGAGTTCTCGTTCAGCGCCGAACGATGGCTCACTCCCACCGAGATCGAGACCGGGCAGGAGTTCGATACCGACTTTGCACTTGGCCTCCACGTGCCCGGCAGTTTCTATAAGGTGCTGGATCTCACGGAATGCCACCTGCAGTCGCCCCGAAGCGCCGAGCTCGTCAACGCCTTCCGTGACCTGGCGAAGCAGAACGATTGGAAGCCGTGGGATATTCGTGCCCACGTCGGTTTCTTGCGGCACCTCGTGATCCGCATCGGGGAGCGAACAGGCGAGTGGATGGTCAACCTCGTCACGGCGTACTACGACGAGGAGAGGATGGAAACGGCCGCAGGGTTCCTCAAGGAGTCGTTCCCGGAAGTCGTCACGTTTGTGAATACGATCAACAGCACGGTCGCACAAACGGCCTTTGGAGAGGAGTCCCACGTCATCTTCGGCAACGGCGTGATCCACGATCAAATTGGCGAGCGGACCTACGAAATCGCCTCCAACGCCTTCTTCCAGACCAACACAAGTCAGGCCGAGAGGCTCTACGAAGTTGCCCGGGATTTTGCCTCGTTCAAGCCCGACGATCTGGTATACGATTTATATTGCGGCGCAGGTACGATCTCACTTTTCATTGCGCCGTACGTGCGGAGTGTGGTGGGGATTGAGCTTGTGGAGGAGGCCGTTCGCAATGCAGAAGTCAACGCGAAAGCCAATGGCGTCGATAACTGCACGTTTGTGCGAGGAGACATGCTCGCCTTGTTCAATGAGCAATTCATTGCGAGGCATGGCCGGCCGGATGTGCTGATTGTCGACCCGCCGCGGGCCGGGATGCATCCGAAAGTTGTGCAGCGGATCGCGGCGCTGCGGCCGGAGAGACTCGTCTATGTGAGCTGCAATCCACTCACCCAGGCGCGTGATCTAAAAGACCTCATCGAGCTGTACGATATCGAAGCGGTTCAGCCGGTCGATCTCTTTCCGCATACGCATCACATCGAGAATGTTATCGGACTGCGGCTTCGCGCGAACGCCTAACGGATTGATGAACGACCGACGTTCAGGCCTAGAAACCGGTCGCATCAGATCAGGTCTCCGCAATAGATGCTTACATGGTTGCCGTAGACACCAGACGAAGAGATGATCGATTTGTCGACGGCCCGTAAGGAATGACGTTTGGAGTCCGATACTTTCCTATTCCCTCTTACATCACACCAGTAGACATTGGATGTGTGCTGAAGTAGTCCAGCCAGGGGCAGCCGGAACCGGCAAGATAGCTTTTGTAACCGGTGGAACCGGTTTCATAGGCTCGCATCTCGTGGAAGAACTGCATCGGCGCGGCTATGCCGAGGTGCGTGCACTCGTCCGAAGCAAACCCCGCTGGCTGGAGGGGCTTGACGTCGTACGCGTGCCGGGACAACTGGCCGACACACCCGAGCTTCGCAGCGCCCTGCGCGGCGTTGATTACGTCTACCACGTCGGCGGCGTCACACGCGCCCGCGATTGGCAGACGTTTGAGAAAGCCAACGTCGATGATTCAATGCTTCTCCTCGAACTGATCGGGGAGGAGAGTCCGGGTGTTAAAAAGGTGCTGATGACGAGCAGCCTTGCCGTAGTTGGCGAGTGCGATACGGCTGTTGCCACGGAGAAGGTGCCGCTGCGCCCGGTGAGCGATTATGGCCGGAGTAAAGAACAGATGGAGCGCGCGATAGCCCGATATCAGGAGGGCCCCGGTGCTTTGCCCATTGTGGTGGTCAGGCCGCCTGCTGTTTACGGACCACGTGAGGCCGACATTTTCGCGTTCTTCAAGACACTGTCGCGAGGTATCGCGCCGGTTGTGGGCAGTGGCAATGAACCTGCGCTGACGCTGGTTCATGCGCGTGATCTGGTGCGAGGGATGGTAGACGCCGCTGAAAGCGACGCCACCACGGGTCGAACGTATTTCATCGGCAGTGACCGCGCGTATAGCTGGAACGAAATCAAAGACGCCGCCACCAAAGCGCTTGGAAAACGTGCGCTGACGATCACCGTGCCCGACGCGCTGATCGCACCGGTTGGGGCGGCTGTCGAGGTGTTTGGGCGGCTGACCGGAACGTATCCTCCTCTCAATAGAGAGAAGGCACGTGAGATCCGGGATGCTTGCAAAATCTGCTCGTCTGCGCGCGCTCGCCAAGACTTTGGTTACGCGCAGCAGGTCGGCCTGAAGGAAGGAATTGAAGAGACCATTCGGTGGTATCGAACGAACGGATGGCTCTGACAACCCACATGTAAATCCGGCACAAAAGTGCCGAGGAATCATCACCGATTACATAGCGTATTCGGCAGTAAACCTAACTTTGCGAGAGAGAGTATCCCGTGAGTGCGCTCGGATTCAATACTGGTTACGTAGAAGAGCTTTACCGGCAGTATCTCGAAGATCCCGACAGCGTGAGCGAAAGCTGGCGTGAATTCTTCGCCGACTACCGCCCAAGCGAGTCGTTCATTGCGGCGGCCGAGGCACGGCCTGTGCCTACGGAATCGCGCAACGATGTCAAGGTGAGGGGGGATGGAGCCACACCGGAGCCCATCGCACCCGCATCCGCGCCCACCCCGGCTGACGGCGTCGAGACAAAGGCAATCCGCGGACCGGCTGCCCGGATCGTGGAGAACATGGAGGCTAGCCTGGGTGTGCCCACGGCGACCTCGCTCCGCACCGTTCCGGTTAAGCTGATGGCCGAAAACCGGGCTTTGATCAACGACTATCAGCGTTATGCGGGCGGGGAGAAGGTGTCATTTACACACCTGATTGCCTGGGCCGTCGTGCAGGGGCTGAAAGCATTCCCCAACATGAATACGACGTTCCGGCACGACAACGGGACGTACGAGCATATCATCCCCAATCACGTCAACCTCGGCCTTGCCATCGATATCGAACGTCGGGGCCGGCGCTCACTGCTCGTCCCCAACATCAAGGCGGCAGATGAGATGACGTTCGCCCAGTTCCTCGGGATCTACGGCGATATCATCAAGCGAGCGCGCAATAATCAGCTCGAGATCTCGGACTTTGAGGGGACGACGGCCACGCTGACAAACCCCGGCATGATCGGCACGACGATGAGCGTCGCCCGTCTGATGCCCGGCCAGGGGGTGATTGTTGGAGCAGGCTCCATCGGTTATCCGCAGGAATACCACGCCTTCTCACCCGAGGTGGTCAGCAAAACGGGAATCTCGCAGGTGATGACCGTCACCTCGACGTACGACCACCGTGTTATCCAGGGCGCCGAGAGTGGTGCGTTTCTTCAGCACATCGGCGAACTGCTGCTCGGCGAGCACGATTTCTACCGCAAGCTCTTCGCCGACCTCGGCGTTCCGTACCAGCCGTATCGAATCATCCCTGATTCGACTCCGCAGTTAGGTCCGAACGCCGACGATGAGATGGAGATGACGCGCAAACGCGCGGCCGTGCTTCAGCTCATCCGTGCCTACCGCGTGCGAGGCCACCTGCAGGCCGATGTAAACCCGCTCGGCTACGACTGGACCTACCATCCCGAACTCGACCCGAACGAGTACGGCCTCAGCATCTGGGATCTCGACCGCAAGTTTATCACCGGCGGTCTTGGCGGAAAGGACATCCTCCCGCTGCGTGAGATCCTGTCGATACTCCGCGACACCTACACGCGGAAGATCGGCATCGAGTATATGCACATCTCGAGTCCGCAGGAGCGTAGCTGGCTCCAGGAGCGGATCGAGCCGGTGCGCTGCGAAGAGCCGCTCTCGCACGCGACTAAAGTGCGCATCCTCAAAAAACTGAACGCAGCCGAGGCCTTCGAGCGCTTCCTGCATACGAAGTACATCGGCCACAAGCGCTTCTCCCTTGAAGGGGCGGAGTCGGTCATCCCGATGCTCGACAAGATCATGTCGGATGCGGCCGAGCAGGAGGTTGAGGAAGTCGTGATCGGGATGGCGCACCGCGGGCGTCTGAATGTGCTGGCCAACATCCTCAATAAGCCGTACGAGGTCATCTTCTCGGAATTCGAGGGAAGCATTGATCCGGATACGACACAAGGTTCGGGGGACGTCAAGTACCACCTAGGTGCGCGTGGAATCCATGAATCGCCAACGGGCCGTGAGGTCAGGCTGTGGCTGGCGTCAAACCCGAGCCACCTCGAAGCGGTGGGTCCCGTTGTGGAGGGGATGGTGCGGGCACGGCAGGAGACAATGCGTGCCCGGCACGACCTCGAAACGCCGTCGGGCGACTATCTCGATGCCGTCGTCCCGGTTTTGATTCACGGCGATGCGGCGTTTGCAGGGCAGGGTGTCGTGGCTGAAACGCTCAACTTCAGCAAGCTGCGCGGCTACCAGACCGGTGGCACCATCCACATCGTCATCAACAACCAGATCGGCTTTACGACAGCGCCGTCGGATGCACGCAGCTCGAGATATGCGACGGACATCGCCCGGATGATTCAGGCGCCGATCTTCCACGTCAACGGAGACGACCCCGAGGCCGTTGTCCGCGTGGCCCGTTTGGCACTGGACTACCGTCAGGTATTCAATAAAGACGTCGTCATCGACATGGTGTGCTACCGTGTACACGGTCACAACGAAGGCGATGAGCCCACCTACACGCAGCCGCTGCTTTACAAGAGGATCGAAGCACAGCGGTCACCGCGGAAGCTTTACACAGAGTCTCTGCTTGGCCGCGGCGAGATGGAGCCCGAGGAGGCCGAGGCGATTCTCGACGACTACCGCGTACGCCTGCAAGAGGCGTTCGACCGGACACGTGAGCTTGATCAGGTCGAAGTCGAGGAGGGCTTCGAACTGCTCGAAAAACGTCGACGCCAGTCGCCCGAACCGGCGAAAGTAGACACACGGGCTAAGGAAGACGACCTCATGGCCGTGGTCAAGGCGCTGACGAACTTGCCCGCCGAGTTCAACGTGCATCGCAAGCTTGCGCGCCAGTTCCAGCGGCGTGAGAAGCTGTTCACGGAGGATAAGCGCATCGACTGGGCGTTTGCCGAGGCGCTGGCCATCGGGACGCTACTCCAGGAAGGCGCGACCGTCAGGCTTAGCGGACAAGACTCGCGGCGAGGCACGTTTAGCCACCGCCACTCGGTTCTGTATGACCAGGAGACGGGCGAAGAGTACATCCCGCTCAACCATATCCGTGAACAGCAGTCGCGCCTTCTCGTCTACGACAGCTTGCTCTCCGAGTACGCTGCCTGTGGATTTGAGTACGGATATACCGTCGGCGATCCCTCTGCACTGGTGATCTGGGAGGCCCAGTTTGGCGACTTCGCCAACGGTGCACAGATTATCTACGACCAGTTCCTGTCGGCGGCCGAAGAGAAGTGGGGCCAGACGAGCAGCCTCGTCCTGTTACTTCCCCACGGCTACGAAGGGCAGGGGCCCGAGCACTCGTCGGCGCGCCTTGAGCGGTTTCTCCAGCTCTGCGCGGAAGATAATATGATCGTCGCCTCGTTTACGACGCCGGCGAACCTTTTCCACGCGCTGCGCAGGCAGGTCAGGCGAGAGGTAAAGAAGCCACTCGTGGTCATGGCGCCGAAGAGTCTCTTGAGGCATCCGCTCGTCGTCTCGACGCCCGAAGAACTCACCGACGGGCAGTTTTATCCGGTATATCCGGCCGAGGCCGACCCGAAGAAGGCCGAGCGGCTTCTCATTTGCAGCGGCAAGGTTTACTACGACCTGCTGGCCACGATGACTGATGATGAGCGGGAGAAAATTGCGATCACGCGTCTTGAACAGTTCTATCCGTGGCCAGAGGATGAGCTTGCAAAAGAGCTAAAGCGCTACAAGAATGTGAAGGATGTCGTCTGGGTGCAGGAAGAGCCGGCTAACATGGGCGCATGGCAGTTCGCGCGGTACCAGCTCGATGATATGCTCGAAGCACTCCATGGCGACTGCTCAAAGCGTGTCAAGTACGCAGGCCGCATAGCGAGCGCCAGCACGGCTACCGGATCATCGAACATCCACGAACGCGAGCAGCAGGCAATTCTGAAGGAAGCGCTCAACCGCGGGTGAGCGTCGCGCTTGTCATGCTGAATGAGTAGGTGTGGTCCCGCCCGTAGCCGCTTCGAGCTGCGGGCGGCCCGCTTGTTCGTAAATGTACTGCCCGCAATTCCTCGTCACAGGAGCCGATCATGAAGCGCATCGGCAGTATTCTTCGCCTCGCTCTTGCGCTCGCCGCCGTGGTTATTGCCCTACCGGGCGATAAGGCCACGGCTCAATACTTCCAGTTCGGTAAGAACAAAGTCCAGTACGAGGCGGGCGAGTGGTACTACCTGTCCACCCGCCACTTCGACATATACTTCTTCAGAGAGGCCGAAGACCTCGCCCAGTTTACGGCCCATGCCGCCGAAGAAGCATACCTGGAGATCGAACTGCTCTTCCGCCATCGCATCAGCGAGCGGATTCCCATTCTGGTCTATAACAGTCATAATGAGTTTGCCGTTACGAACGCGGTCGACCTTCCCGTTTACTCGGAGGGCATCGGTGGCGTAACAGAGCTTTTCAAGAACCGCATAGCGATCCCATTCCTGGGCGACTATCGCGACTTCCGCAGGGTGCTCCATCACGAGCTGGTGCACGCCGTCCTGAACGACCTGTTTTATGGAGGCTCACTGCAATCGATCCTTCGGAACGACATTCGCGTCCGCCTGCCAGACTGGTTCAACGAGGGGCTCGCGGAATATGCGGCGATCGGCTGGGATTCGAATTCGGATATGTATGTGAGGAGCGCACTGCTCGACGATGCGCTTCCCTCCATTCCTGATCTGTCGGGATATCTCGCCTATCGTGGCGGACATAGCGTCTGGGATTACATCGCCTCACAGTATGGTCGCCAGAAGATCGCCGAGATTCTGCACCACGCGAATGCGAGCGGATCGGTAGAGGCCGGATTTGAGCACGCCACGGGGTTAACCTTGAGCCAGCTTTCAGAACGCTGGCGTCAATCGCTACGAGAGATCCACTTCCCCGAGTTAGCGGCGCGCGAAAACGTCGCCCTCGTTGCACAAGCCGTCGAGTCGGGCCGCCGCCGCAGCTATAGCGCGAGCCCGGCGTTATCACCGCGCGGCGATCTGCTGGCTTTCATTGCCGCTCGAGGCGCCTTTTTCGACGTGTATTTGGCCCGAGTGGAAGACGGCCGCGTTGTCCGGCGATTGATTTCCGGTCAGGATAACACCGAGTTCGAGGCACTGCGGATTCTGACACCGGGCATGAGCTGGAGTCCGGATGGGGAGCAACTCGCGGTTGCCGTCAAAAGCGGTCCGAATGAAGCCATCGCACTCGTGGATGTTGCAACGGGCGATGCCCGACACCATTACCTCCCGGACATCGATCAGGTCTACAGCGTGGCCTGGGATCCACGAGGTCGCCTCATCGCCTTCTCCGGTTCGAAAGGAGGCCACTCTAACATCTACCTGCTCGATATCGTAACCGGCGAGACGAGCAACGTCACCGACGGCGCTTTCTCCGATCATGAGCCCGCGTGGAGCCCGGATGGGCGCCAGCTCGTGTTTCATTCCAATCGCGGAGACGCAACCGGGGGGGTGGCGGCGTCTGATCTTGCGCGCAGCCACACCTTAAGAGGTTACGATCTTTTTCTGGCGGATCTGAGCCTGGGGGATGGATCACCGCCGATCGAAAGACTCACCGATGGCGAATGGTGGGATAATCGAAGTGCTCGTTTCGGAGAGCGTTCCGACCGGTTGCTGTTCGTGTCGGACAGAAACGGTGTCTACAATCTATACGTGCTGAACCTCGCCACCGGCGAAGAGCGTCCCATCACGAACGATGTTCGAGGGGTGTTTCAATACGATGTTTCGTCCGACGGCGAGCGAGCTGCCCTGGTCACCCTTGTGGGAGCAACGCCCTCAATCTATCTGATCGCCACTCCGTTTGATCGGAGGGTGGAGGATGAGCCGCTTCGGCCAAACGTCTGGGCGCAGCGAATCAGCAACGATTCCGCCGACGCGCCCGCCGCCACGGTGGCGTCGACTGCGGTACGCCGCACAAATCCGTTCCTGCGCGACGCATTAAGTGGCAGCTCGTTCTCCGGCAGGCGCGCCCGTGTTGTCGACACAGCCGACCTCGATGACTACCTCGAGCAGTTAGACCGTCAGGGCTTTGTCGGCCAGCCGGATTCACTCGATCGATTTCGCGACGAGGAAGGTGATCTCGACCTGCCGTCAGACAGCTTGCGCTATGGCCGTGTCACGGTGGACTTTTCTACGGCGGTATTTGACGAGGCGATGGAAGACGTCCGCGAACGCGGCGATGACGATCCATCCGCATCTCACAAAAACGGCGATCTGGAGGTCGATAAAGATGGAAACTACGCCGTGCACAAGTATAAGCTGCGTTTCTCGCCGGACATCATCTATGGAACCGCCGGCTACGACGTGCTCTATGGTGTGCAGGGAGTTACCCAGATGCTCTTTAGCGACCTGCTCGGCAATCATCAGATCTTTGTCAGCACGAACCTTCTGATCGATTTAAGGAATTCCGACTACATTATCTCGTACTCATATCTCCCGCGACGCACTGACTGGTCGATTTCGAGCTACCACGTGTCCAGGCTGCTGCCCGATTATGATCGGCTGACCTATTATCGCTACAGGCAGTACGGAGCCAGCGTCGCGGCGCGATATCCGCTAGACAAGTTCAGACGAGTCGATTTTGAGGTTCACTTTCTTGGCGTCAGCCAGTCTGATATCGGCAATGCGTCCCTGTCGGCGGCAAAGCGTGCCGTCTTTTATCCATCACTCACGTACACGCTCGATTATTCGCGACCGGGCTTTACGCATCCGGTTGACGGCAATCGAATGGCCTTCGGCATCTCCGCCAGCCCGGCTCACCTGAGCGGTAGTACTGGTGGATTCGTGACCGTCCTTGGCGACATGCGGTTCTATCAGCCGATTGGCGATGATCAGAACTCGCTCGCAATCCGGTTGTCGGCAGGCTCATCGTTCGGTAGCGGCAGTCAGCTTTTCTTCACCTCTGGAACCCAGAACTGGATTAACCGCCGGTTCGACGAGGTCAACGGATTCCCAATCAATGACGCTGCAGACTTCGTCTTGGCCCGACCAATCCTCCCACTTCGGGGGCATGACATCAACGCTCACAACGGGACGCGCTTTGGATTGATTAATGTGGAGTCACGATTTGGTCTTTTTGGAGGTGTAGGGCGCTCGCCTGTTAGTTTTTTGCCAATACACTCCGTCGAGGGCACGTTTTTTGTTGATACAGCCGTAATCTGGGGAGGATCACCCGACCATGCGCGCCCAAGGCTATCTGCGCGTAATGACGACGGCCGATCAGTCTTGGAGGATATGCTCGTAGGAGCGGGTGTCGGCGTGCGATCGATCTTGTTGGGCTTCCCGGTTAGGCTCGATTACGCATGGCCGTTCGATGGCCACCGATTCGGTGACCGTCGCTTTTATGTTTCAATTGGACTGGATTTCTAACTTAGCTGAAATGTTGCAGCGCCCGTCTGCACAAGGTTTACGGGCGTTGTGTTGCAGCAAATCTGAGAGCGTTATGGGTCAGGAAAAGGCAGTTGTCACCACACGATTTTCGGAGGAAGGTCAGCGCAGGCCTTTCGGCAAATTAAAGTTGTACCCTGGCCAGATCGTGCTGAGCTGGATCGGGTTGAGGGGTACCGAGCGTGATGCGATTGCTCTGAGCGATATCGCGGATGTGGAATGGCTGGCCGGTGCGCCAGGGGAATCGAGCATAGTCATCAAGATGAAATCAGGCACTGAACGTCAGCTCATCGTAAAAGAAGGCGGACTACTGCGCTTCGAGATCATGCGCCTCGCACAGCTTAGCTATGGAAAGGGCAAGCTGCCTGAGACGAAGCGGAAGATGTCTTCAGCTGCGTAACACGTCAAAGGTTCGCGAAACTGTGGGCCGGACGTTCCACGCTGGAACCCGGTTCAGTCAATTTCTTTAATGATCATCTTCGACCGGAGGCTGCGCGTAGTTTCTCGCGACTCCGGCTCTGAAACGCGGGCCGAAGGGTTCGCGTTTTGTGTTTAGCTGACTGTTGAACCATCCGCCACCCGGGCCCAAGTAAATTCGATCGAGTCGACGCGTGCCGGCAAGCGCGCTCGAGGCAAGGACCTCTACGCAGCTTGTTGGGATGACGAACGCTGAACGACGGACCGGTCGATAATTCTACGGCTTGTTAATGCCAGATCGGCACGCACCCATTACTATGCAGACCAACGTTACGAAGAAAAGCGCCGTCGAATTCGAACTCGAGGTGACGGTTTCAGCCGAAGATCTTAAGCCCGAAGTCGATAAGGTGCTGCGGGCTCAGCGCGCACAAACCCAGGCCAAGGGCTTCCGTCCCGGCAAAGTGCCGTTGTCGCTGGTTAAGAAGCTGTACGGACCGGCCCTGGCGGCGGGTGTTGCAGAAAGAAAGGTCCAGGAAGTCTACAACGAGTCGATCCTCGATAACGACGAATACGATGTGGTTGGGCAGCCCGTGTTGGCTGAACTCGACTACGAGATCGACGGTGATATGCGCGCGCTGGTTCGTTTCGGTACCCGCCCCGAGATCGAGCTCGCCGATTTGAGCGAAGTCAAGGTTCCGCGTCTGAAGCTCGAAGTCGAAGATGAACTCGTCGAGGAGCAACTCGAGGAATTGCGGCGCAGCAATGCCGACCTGTCACCCTCCGAGGAAGCAGCCGGTGAAACGGATCAAGTCGTGTTCGACATTCAGGAGCTCGACGTTGAGACGGATACGGCCGTCGTCGGCCGGCGTGAAGAAGACCGGCAAGTGTTTCTGGACGATCCGAACCTGACGGAGCACTGGAAGACGGCGCTCCTCGGCAAGAAAGCAGGCGAAACGTTCCGGGTGAACATCCCGCATGGCGAGGGTGATCATCAGCACGAACATCGCTACGAGATCACGCTGAAGGAGGTCAAGAACCGGGAGCTTCCGGAGCTGGATGACGCGAACGTGGCGGAGTTCACCAAGGACGAGTTCTCCTCGGTCGATGAGTTCCGTGAGTCGATTCGCAAGCAGATCTCGGCTCAGATGGACGAACAGTCGCGAGAGCTGTTTGAGAGCAACATCATGCAGCGGATGCTCGAGCTGCACGACTTCGAGGTGCCTGAGGCGTCTGTCATCCTCTACCTCGACTCCTTCGTGGAAGATGTGAAGCAGCGCGGTCAAGGCCAGCTTCCGGATGACTTCAACGAAGAGGAGTTCCGTGAAAGCAACCGCGCAGAGGCAATTCAGCAGGCCAAGTGGATGTTTATCCGTGATGCCGTGATCGAGCAGGAGAAGATCGAGCTGACGGATGAAGACATGGATGAGCACTTCAACTCCATGGCTGCCGGTGAGGAATTCTCACCTGACATCCTCCGCCAGTATTACGAGCAGATGGGCCTCCTCGAGCGCATCAATCAGCAGTTACTCAGCCGTAAAGTGTTCTCCGCACTCGCCGAGAAATTGCAGGTGGAAGAACTCGATCCCGAAGCCTACTCGGAGCGGATGAGCCCAAAGAAAGCCGACGAGACCGAGGCTGAGTAAGCGTGGAACCATCGGTTTAGCGCTTATGTAGCAACCGCGGCCTTTCATCCCACATTCGAAATTACCCGACGAACATGGTCGAGGACTTTATAAAGTTCAGCAAGAGTCTCACGTCGCTGCCGACGAGCATCTACGGCGGCCCGTTTCGGGATCAGTCGATCGCAGGCCTCGTGCCGATGGTCGTCGAACAGACCACGCGAGGCGAACGCGCTTACGACATTTTCAGCCGCCTGCTGAAGGAGCACATCGTTATCATCGGCACGCCGATCAACGACCAGATTGCCAACCTTACCGTTGCGCAGCTCCTTTTCCTGGCAAGTGAGGATCCTGAGCGCAACATCAATATCTACATCAACTCGCCGGGCGGTGTCATCTATAGCGGACTCGCTATCTACGACACGATGCAGCACATTAAGCCGCCGATCGCGACGATCTGTGTTGGACTCGCCGCGTCGATGGGCTCAGTACTGCTGACGGCCGGTACCACCGGTCGGCGTGCGGCGCTGCCCAATAGCCGGATCATGCTCCACCAGCCGCTTGGCGGCACGCAGGGGCAGGCGTCAGACATTGAGATCCAGGCACGCGAGATCCTCTGGCTGAAATCACGCCTTTATGAGATTCTGGCGCAGCATACCGGCAAGACGGTCGAAGAAATCGAACGAGATGGCGACCGCGATTACTGGCTGAGCGCGCAGGAGGCTAAGGATTACGGTCTGATCGATAATGTGCTCGAAGCAACACCCAAAGTTGCCGGGCCGGAGGACAAGCCCGACTCGGGCAAGGCCGACAAAAAAGACTAACGTCTCGTCAAAGCCTCGACGCTTCTTGCGCCGGGGCTTTGTTGTATCAGGGAAAATGTGACGGCTGTTGAGTTGGCCGCATAGCGCGATGCCTCGCGGGCTTCAGTGTTGTGCTTCCGCTGAAACTGTCTGCCATCCGCAAATTTCTTCCGGCAACGCGGAGAGCTCTGGGATCAAATCATAATGCGCATCATATCGAGTCAATACATGAGTAACTACTCATTGATCTCGCTATAGCATTATTATCAATGGCCAGACCCAAACGAGACGAGCGCATCCACCAGATAGATGATGTGCCTGGGTGCAGTGAGACAGTTGTGCACGCCGACGCGGTGCGAAATGCGAGGCAAGTGCTGCCCGAGCCAGTGGAACTAACGGCGATGACGGATCTGTTCGCCGCTCTCGGTGACCCGACCCGGCTTCGCATTGTGGCCGCGCTGTCGGGAGGCCGTCTTTGTGTGTGCGATATCTCAGCCACCGTCGGGCTATCCCAATCAGCCACTTCGCA
>CAZRTY010000028.1:0-15739 GCA_964603055.1 uncultured Rhodothermales bacterium
CTTTGTACATGGCATTATAGATGTCGCGCGGCGCGCAAGCGTAGCCGATCCTCCAGCCTGTCATCGCATAGTTCTTCGAGAAGCCGCCCAGCAGAACGGTCCGCTCGCGCATTCCTTTGATCGACGGCACCGACACGTGACCGCTCTCGAACGCCGCGCCGTACACGAGCCGATCGTAGATCTCATCGGATAAAACGAGCAGGTCATGCTCCACGACGACTTCGGCGATGCCTTCAAGCGTTTCCCGGCTGAGCACGGCGCCAGTCGGATTGTTGGGATAGCCGAGGAACAGCACCTTTGAGCGCGGGGTGATCTTGGCGCGGATGTCCTCAGCCGTCACCTGGAAGTTTGTCTCGACGCTCGTTGGCACGTAAACGACGTCGGCGCCGGCGAACTGCGCAGTCGGCCCGTACGACACGAAGCACGGCTCCGGAATCAGAATCTCATCCCCCGGGTCGAGCAGCGCAAGCATCGCGCATTGCATTGCCTCGCTCACGCCAACGGTAAGCAGGATTTCCTCGGCCGGATTGTACTCGACGCCGTAGCGCATCGAGAGATCACCCGCCACTTCCTTTCTCAAGTCGAACAGGCCGGCGTTCGCAGTATAGGATGTCTTGCCTTCATTCAACGACGCGATGGCAGCGTCGATGATCGGCCGCGGCGATACGAAGTCAGGCTCGCCGATACCGAGCGAAATGACGTCTTCCATCGTTGCAGCGATCTCGAAGAACCGGCGGATGCCGCTGGGCGGAACGTTGCGCACGCGTTCGGAAATCCGGTGCGATTGTTCCGGCCTTACTGCCTTATCCGACATGAATCAATGTTGGTTAGGATGTTCGGAAGCCTCGGGGCGCGAAGATACGCACGTGGCGGTGATAATCAGGTCCGCGGTCATCTGATTTGGTTGCGATCGCCCGTTCTTCCGGCGCGTCGGCGGGCTTGCCTTCACCGGAGCAAACGCTATTTTGGATTTTGCGATCGGCTTTGTCGGCCGGTTGCCCGACAATCGCACCTAGAATCATCTTATTGGCATCATGAGCGAAACCTATCAGAACTACATCGGCGGGCAGTGGGTGGATGCCGCCTCTGGCGAGACCTTTGAGAAACGTAACCCGGCCCGGACGTCCGAGTTGATCGGGCTTTTCCCGCGGAGCCTCGCCGTCGATGTCGACGATGCCGTAAACGCCGCGCAGAGTGCGTTTGCAAGCTGGAGCCGCGTGCCCGCTCCGGCACGGGGCGATTATCTCAAAGTGATCGGTGATCTCCTCGTCGAGCGGAAAGATGAGATCGCGTTTGAGATGACCCGCGAGATGGGTAAGACCTTTACCGAGACTCGCGGCGACGTACAGGAAGCGATCGACACCGCCTATTACGCGGCCTCCGAAACGCGCCGGCTGTTCGGCAACACGGTTCCGAGCGAGCTCCCGAATAAGTTCAACATGAGTCTCCGCCGACCCGTTGGGGTATTCGGGATTATCACGGCGTGGAATTTCCCCGTAGCGGTGCCCACCTGGAAGATCTTCCCGGCCATCGCGTCGGGCAATACGGTGGTTTTCAAGCCGAGTGAGGAGGCACCGAATTCGGCGCGGTTGCTCGTCAAGGTGTTTGAGGATGCCGGGCTACCCGCCGGTGTCGTGAATCTCATCACGGGCGCGGGTGAAGCCGGCCGCGCCCTGGTCGACCATCCGGGCATCGATGGGATCTCCTTCACCGGGTCGACTGAAACCGGTGCCTCGATTGCCGAAGCCGCAGCCCGCGAGCATAAGCGTGTCTCGCTCGAGATGGGTGGAAAGAACCCGCAGATCGTGATGCCGGATGCCGATCTCGACCTGGCCGTGGAAGGCGTGCTCTGGGGTGCGTTCGGCACCACCGGGCAGCGCTGCACGGCAACGAGCCGCCTCCTGCTTCATGTGGATATTCATGACGAGGTGGTCGAACGGGTGAAGGCGCGTGCGGCCAAACTCAGGCTGGGCTATGGTAATGATGATGGGACTGATGTGGGTCCGCTGATCAATCAGAAGGCGCTCGATAAGGTTCTGGGCTACATCGAGATCGGGCAGCAGGAAGGCGCCGAGCTCGTGATGGGCGGCGAACGCGCCGAGGAAGGCACGCTGGCCGACGGCTACTTCTTCTCGCCGACGATCTTTGCGGACGTCCGCCCGGGCTCGCGCCTCGCGCTGGAGGAAATCTTCGGCCCTGTATTGTCGGTGCTGAAATTTGAGACCTACGAGGAAGCGATTGAGATTGCCAATGAAGTGCGGTACGGTCTCTCCTCGTCGATCTACACCCGAGACGTCGCGCAGGCATTTCGAGCCATGCACGACTTGGAAGCCGGCATCACCTACATCAACGGGCCTACGATTGGTGCGGAAGCGCACATGCCGTTCGGTGGCGTGAAGCAGACCGGAAACGGCCACCGTGAAGGCGGATGGGAGGTTTTCGACTTCTACACGGAGACGAAAACAGTCTACGTGGATTACTCAGGTCGCCTTCAGAAGGCGCAGATCGATAATGTGGAGTGATCGCCCTAGCCCACAAGCGAAAACGCTTGTAATTGGGGAATACAAGCGATTATACTTGTAATCATTGAATACAAGCGATTTAGCTTGTATCTACAGTTTACAAGTGAAAACGCTTGTATTACGATTGCGCCTCCACGGGTTCTTACAGATGAGCAAAGCACTAACAGCTGTCTTGACCGGCGACCTCGTTATGTCGGAGAAATTATCGGCTGCCGTTAGGAAGATGGTCCCTGACCGGCTGGAGTTGTGCCGCCAGGCGCTGCTTGAACACGAGGTAGATGTGAGCGAAGTCGACGTCTACCGCGGTGATGGCTGGCAACTGCTTACGCGCACACCTGAGTGGCTGCCGTTCATTGCCCTTTTCATTCGAGTTGAGCTAAAAGCCTGGCGCGAAGACCTCGACAGCCGGGCCGTGGGCGCTGTGGGAACGACTCAGAGCACGGGCGATGGCGATGTCTCGCGCGGATACGGAGATGCGTTTACGCGGTCGGGACGCGGGCTTGACTCGCTGCCGAAAGAACGGCGGATGGCGTTCTCGCTGAATGTTAATGATGATGCGCAGCAGCGCCTGGTAGACGCGGCTACGGTGCTGGCCGATGAGGTGGTGACTGACTGGACGGTGGCTCAGGCCGCCGCCGTGAGCCGCGCGATGCGAGGTCAGTCGCAAGAGGAAATTGGAAGGGGCTGGCCGGGAGGCCCAATATCACAGCAGGCGGTCGCTCAGCATCTTCAGCGAGCGTCGTGGCCGGCCATTCGCGGCTGGCTCGATGCCATGAACGGACTCATCCGATCGATGAACGCTTGAATGGCATCCTTCCCTGTCGACCTGTTCATTCTGCTGCTGGCTGCTCACGTGGCCGGCGATTTCGTTCTTCAAACGAATGAAGACGTTGCGCGAAAGCGCGAGCCGTTAGTCCTTGCGCGCCATAGTCTCATCCATGCGGTGCTTGTGTATGCGATGAGCGGCTTGTGGCATGTCGTATGGCTGCCTGTGGTTATCGGTGTGGCTCACGGTGTGATCGACTGGGTGAAGTCGCGTTTCGGGCGCGACCGCCTTGCCTGGTTCTTTGGCGATCAGGCAGCTCATCTCGTCACGATTGCCGCCGCGGCTGTGGTTGCGACGATGCTTCACGGCGAACCAGCATGGAGCACTCTGGGGATGGATGCCGTGTATCCGATCTTGCTCGTCCTGTCGGGCGCCGTTCTGACGATACGTGTAGGCGGGATCGTCGTGGGTATGACGCTCGTGCCCTATCTGGATGAACTGATCGAACGCGCGGGCGCGGACGCGCTGCCGGATGCTCGCGGCTTTGGGGATGGCGGGCGTGTAATCGGTTACCTCGAGCGGACGCTGCTGTATATCCTGGTGCTGACGGGAAATCTCACAGCCGTTGGATTCCTCGTCGCGGCGAAGGCGTTCTTTCGGATCGGCGAGATCAGGGATCAGTCGAACCGGCTTGAGGCGGAGTACATCATCATCGGCACGCTCGCGAGCTTCGCGTACGGGGTAATTGTGGCGAACGGAATCGCGTTGTTGCTCGGCGTTCGGTGAATGAAAAGCCCTGGGATGTGCGCCCGAAGTTGGGGCGCAAGAGCGGCGGAAAACGGGCGCAGGCCTTCACCGTCCCGGCGCACAGCTGCAGGCGAAGGCGAGGCCGAACCCGGTTCCCCCAAAACAGCAAGCAATCGATACAAGAGAGCTAACGGGATCCCGGGCGGACGGCGGAATCAGCGGAGGTAAAAACGCGGGGGTTCGTCTCCAACGAGTGCGCAGAGCTCGAGGTACGGCATCACGGGGGAGGCTTTGACCTTGGTCATCAGCACCTCCTCGACTTGAAAGAGCCCTGTCACGTTCTCCATCGTCACGGTGATGCGGACGGGTTTGGCATCTCCCTCAACGATGTCGACGCGTTGGATGGCCGATGCCGAAAAGCGGTGCATGTCTCCGACGGCAGGATCGCGGCCGAGGAGCTGCGGGATCCGAGAGCGGCCGCGCGCCATGTCGGTGCCGTCGGCCACGAGGCCGATTCCCGCTTCGATAGAATGGATGCGACTGGTGGCCATGTGACCTACGATGACTTCGTGAGCCATGGATCGGACGACAACGCGCATGGGATCGCCTTCGTCGTAGATCAGCGCGGTGTATTTCTGAATGAACTCATCGGAGAGCGCGATGGAGTGCCACTCGTGATCTTCGCGCGTGACGCCCATGCCGACGTCGTGGAGAAAACAGCCGAGCACGAGGGCCGCCGCTGAGTCTTCAAACGAGCCCACCTCCTCTCGCTCGAGTGAGGTGTCGATGCCGTTCTTACTCAGCATCTGGAGGATCTTCAGCGCGTTGTACGTGACAATGCGCGCGTGGACGGGGCCGTGGTCGTTGTAGCCCAGGCGCCGCACCGAGACGGCATTCCCGTAGCTGTGGTGCTGGTGGATAATCGGATCTTCGATCAGCGCCGAGACGAGTGTGCGGATCTTACCCTCCGCGCGGCGGACGAGCGCCTTGTTGATGGCGTCCTCTCGTGGGCTGACGGCCTGCCAGTCGGGAAGTTGGATCTTCTTCTCTCGCTGAATCTGCTCCATTGCGTGCGAACGTGGCCGGGTATGATGGCGGCGATGAGACCGTTCGGCCGAGGCACTCGGCGCGATGGCACGGACAGATACACAAAAACCCGCCGGCAGTTCTACCAGCGGGTTTGGATCAGTCGGGACGGCAGGATTTGAACCTGCGACCCCTTGCACCCCATGCAAGTGCGCTACCGGACTGCGCCACGTCCCGATCGAAGTCTGCTAATCAACGAAAATGGCGGCCACGTTTCAAGCAGTTCGCTAAATCTTGGGATGCAAAAACTATTCGAGTGAGCTGCGCAGTTCAACGAGGAGCTGCCGCAGCTCGATCAAGCGCTCACGGTCTACATCCGCGCCGGCCCCTTCCTCGCGCTCGAGCACCTGCTTGGCACCTTCGATGGTGTACTTCTCTTCTTTCAACAGATGCTGAATACGCTCGAGGAGCCGGATGTCTTCATCGGTGTAGGCGCGCCGCCCCGAACGGTTCTTCCGCGGAGCAAGCATGGGAAACTCGGTCTCCCAGTATCGCAGAACGTGTGGCTCGAGATTCAGCCTCTCACTGATCTCGCCGATCGAGTGATACAGCTTTTGGATGTGCGTAGACATCTGACGGACAGATGTTGAAGAGATAAAGGTATTTCCTCGCGTCTGCTGAATGTACGGGGAATGGATCTATCTTTCCCGCCAACATTTTCGGGAGAGACGTTGAGGCATTACTCGAAGGCGAGACTGAGCGACGCGTCACTGCTTTTAGCGGTGATGATATGGGGATTCAACTTCCCCGTTTTGAAGGCAACGCTCTCGGTGATGCATCCGAATGTAATCAATACCTTCAGGTTCTCGATCTCCACATTAGTGCTCGGGCTGATCTATGCGGCACGATTGCGGAAATCGGGCGAGCCATTCTGGAAGCCGGTGCGGACGCACGGCCTGAAGCTTGCGCTTCTCGGTCTTACGGGTACGGTGTTCTACCAGGTGCTCTTCATCATCGGCGTCAACGCTACCGCCGCCGGGACCGCTGCGCTGATCATGGCAAGCTCCCCGATATGGACGGCTGTCTTCGGTGTGATCTTCGGGACGGAGCGCTTGAGACCGGCGGCCTGGGCGGCGTTGGGCATCTCACTTTTTGGGACGGCGGTCGTCGTCGCGGGTGGTTCTTCGACGATCAGCCTCGCGCCCGGCACGCTATTCGGTAACCTCATGATGGTAGCCGCAGCGCTTTTCTGGGGATTGTACACGGCGCTTAACCGGCCGGTGGTTCAGCAACTGGACCCGGTGGGCGTGTCCTTCTTCAACCTGCTCGTCGGCTTGCCCGTCCTGATTATGATCGGGATTCCTTACTTCGACACGGTGATTTGGGCAGACGTTGACGCCTGGGTGTGGGTAGCCATCGTGTATTCGGGCGGACTTTCGACCGGGCTTGCCATCGTGATCTGGAACGTGGCCATCCGCGCCGTAGGCTCGTCATATACCGCGGCGTACAACAACCTCGTACCGTTCGCCGCGCTCGTCACGAGCTACTTGATACTGTCGGAGCCTGTGACATGGCTCCAGATCGGTGGCGGTGCATTCATTATCGGCGGCCTCGTGCTGATGCGCCGTACGCGCGAGCCCGTGGCAGCCACTGAGCGCTGGATCAGCGAGTGAGGCGCTGATACTCCGACATGTGCGACGGGTCGACCGTAGTGAGCGTTTCGTACGCCTGATTCTGAAACTGCGAGTTCTCAAAAATGGCCGTCAGTTCCTGATACTTCGCCGAGAAGAACAAGTCGATCGCGTACTGCCGAGACACTGTCTCGTATAGCTCGTTGATGTCGACGACGGTTTGCAGCACGCTTTCACGCGCGACATCCGTCTGCGAGACGAAGTGATCCAACCCGTGGAAGTGATAGTTGAAGTAGGCGTCCCGGAGCGACGTGAACCGTGGGTCGAGAATCTGACGGACGAGGTCGGCCCGTCCTCGCTCCCCCGTCAAGTCGGTCCACCCCTGCGCCGACTGTGCCTGCGCCAGCTCGGCGAGGCGACGCGCCCGCTCGAAGTACGGCGTGCCGCCGCGTTCCTGGAAGCTGTCAAAATCGTAGCCCAGGATCAGCATCGCGTAGAAGTCGAGCACGGACGTCAGCGGGTCGAACTGCTCCAGGTTGAAGTTGAGCGGCATGCCCTGCGTGTACGAAAAGTGCCACGTGGGGTCGTTAATTTGTAGCAGCGTCGAGTTCTGCGTGGTGCCGTAAATCGGCCGCCGGCTGGCCACCACGATCCGCGCGCGGAAGGTACTCAGCGTCGGCGCGTCTTCGACCGTGATCTGCATCGTGCAGTCGATACGTTCGTGCTCCTGGAACCGCAGTCCGGTCCATGACCGCTCGTTAATGTACTCGTCGATCTGGTCGCGCAGATCGTTCAGGAACGTGTACTCAGAGCCGCTCAGGTTCCGCAGGTCGACGCTGACGGAACAGTTGAACTCCTGCGCGGACGCTGTACGCGGCAGTAGAAGTGCGACGAAGAAGAGGAGACCGAGGGCGATGCGCATGATGACGGGGCGCATGATGACGGGAGGTTTGGATTTCCAACACACGAGGCGCGAACGCTGTTTCTCAGAAGCGGAACAATCGTGCGGCGTTACGGGCGGCTCATTGTGCCATCTATTAAAACAGATGGACATGATGACGCTCAAACGGAGGATCCGATGCGCCCGCTCTTTCACCTCCTCTACCTCCTTGTGCTACTTGCGGCACCTGCGGCCGCGCAGACGCTCGATGAAGGCGGTCGACTCGCGTCTCTTTCAGGCGGAGGCAGCGCCATTGACGCCGATCTCTGGGGACTCGTTAATCCGGCTTCTGGAATCGAACCTGGATCTTCCGCACTCGGCGTGCACGTTTCGCAGGCATATGGGCTTGCCGAGTTGCGTTCCGGCGCACTCGTTACCGCCCACACATTCGACGAACTCACCGTTTCGTTTGGCGCGCGGACGTTCGGGTTTGAGCTGTATCGAGAGAGCTCCTATCGACTGCGCGCGTCACGACGGTTGGGACGCTTAGCGGGTGGACTTCGCGTCGGGATCGCGCTCGGCTATCATCATCTCGCTATAGACGAGTTCGGATCGGCCGGCGCCGTAACGGTTGACGCCGGCTGGATCGCCTCGCCCCTTCCCGGACTTATGCTTGGCGGATCTGTCGTCAACCTGAATGGCGGCCGATACACTGCGCACGACGACCTGCCGCGGGTACTGAAGCTTGGCGCCGCGTATTCACCGGGGCGGCTTACCGTCATCGCGGATGCGATGAAGGATGTTCGGTATCCGCTGTCGCTGATCTTGGGTGCGGAGTTCATCCCACACGATGCATTTGTCGTTCGAGCCGCCGCCGCAACCGAACCCGAGCGCTTCACAGTGGGCGTTGGGCTGCGCCTGGGTCCGATGATCATCGACCTCTCCACCGAGCGGCATTATTTGTTGGGATGGAGCCCCGCCGTCGGACTCGATTGGCGCGTGAGATGAAGATCGCAGCCTTTGGACTCGCCCTTGCCTTCCTCGCCGCTCCCGCGATTGCGCAGTCGCGTCTTGACGACGTGGTCGAGCGCCTTCTGGATGAACGAGAAGACCTTGACGCCGACCGCCTGTACGATCTGGCTGAGAGGCCCGTGGATCTGATGCGCGCTCCCATGGATGAGCTACAGGCGATCCCTCTGCTTCCGCGTATCGCTGTCGACAGTATCGTGGTGATCCGCGTGTCGGGTGACGCCCCCGAATCCATTGAGGCATGGATACGACGGCTCGGTCTCGACGGAATGGAGGCGGATGTGCTACGGACGTTTGCGGTTGCAAGACGCCTCGAGCAGGTGCCAAGTGAGGCGCGACGCCCGAAGCCGGACGTCCGCCTGACGTCGCGATTCTCCCGTCGCATCGATGTTGGCCGAGGTTATCGACGAGATGAAGATGGCCACGCGACCTACGCCGGCTCACCCGAGCGGTTGTATCAGCGGATTCACGTACGCCTGAGCGATTTCCAGGCGAACTTAATCATGGACAAGGCGCCCGGGGAGCCGTTCTCCTGGTATCCCGAGAGGCGGGGGTTCGGATTCACTCACTCCTCGGGCTATCTCACGTACGCGCCTTCCTCCAGGTATATCGAGCGAGTGATCGCCGGAGACTATCGCGCCGACTTCGGCTATGGCCTCGTCTCGGGCAGTAGTCTCTTCTCCTCCAAAGGCCGAGAGACGACCCGGGCGGTGCGCCACGGCGGCCGCGGACTTCAACCGTCAAGTTCCTCCATGCGACTTTCGTACTTGCGCGGAGCATCCGCCGCGTTGCGATTTAATCGCCTGAGAGTATTCGCATTTGCATCTCGAGTCGCAATCGATGCCACGGTCGATACGGTTGTCATTGACGAAGTCGCCAGTATATCAGCCGCTCGCAGCAACACCGGTTACTACCGAACCGAGACGGAGCGTGCACGGATGCGCTCCCTGCCGGAGACTACGCTTGGAGCCGCCGTCGAGTGGCAGCAGGGCGCTGTTTCCGTCGGTGCGGCAACGCTCAGGACCTCATGGCCTGCAACGATGACCAGGGCCGATCGACCTGACCTCATGCCGCTTGAAAACCGATCGGGATTCATCGCTCAGAGCATCTTTGCCCACCTCCGGTTGCCTGCACTTTCTGCGGGCGGAGAAATCGCGCGAGCCGGTTCCAGCGCGCCGGCATTGATCGCAGCAGTTTCGCTACATCCCGATGACAAAACTGAAGTCCTCGGGGTGTACCGGCACTATCCGCCTGATTTCGACAACCATCACGCCACATCCTTCGGCCACCAGAGTACGCCACGCAACGAAACAGGGATCTACTTTGGCATCAGGGCGGCGCTGTTTCGAGAGCTGACATTTCGCGCCTTCATTGATCATTATCGCTTTCCCTGGCTTCGCTTTGGAATGCGGACGCCGTCGAGCGGCATGGATCGGCTGGCGGAAATCGAATACCGGCCGCGTCCGTGGTGGACGATCCAGGTTCTCGGCCGCTCGCGCGTTGAAGAGCACCGCATCCCCATCGCTGCCACCGATCATCTCTCAGGCACCGGCATCGCCAACCGTACATCGATCCGGCTGCATCAAGATTTTCGTATCGACGACAAATGGCGCGTGCGCATTCGAGCCGAAGCGTCGAGGTACTTCGATGACTCCGGCCGGTCGGATGCGGGGTTGATGCTATACCACGATTTGTCGTGGCAGCCACGGCGATCCGTAACGGTTGCGGGACGGGTCACCTTCTTTGATGTGTCTCATTTTGATGCGCGGATTTTCGCTCATGAGACAAGTCCGGGCACGTTTGCCCTTCAGCAGTTAAATGGCTCAGGAGATCGCTGGTACGGGATGCTGAGCTGGCAAATTACGACCTCCACCCGGCTGCAGTTAAAGTACAGCCGTCATCGTCTTGAAGAAGCACGGACGATGGGGTCGGGGCACGATGAAGTTGAAGGAAATCGCCTTCGCGAGATTGCCGCCCAGTTGATTGTCCGGCTCTGAATCCTGTCTACAGCTCAATTTCCTATCTAAAAGTGAAGCGCGGCAGGCCGTGCGTTCTCGCTGTGACGCCCCACCTGAGATCGAGCTCGGTGTGGTGGAAAACGCGAAGGCGGAGGCCGAGTCCCACCGATGCTGAACCGAACGTGGCTCCCCCTCCGAGCTGGTGGAACTGTTCGGCCGTGGCAAACCCGTACACCGCGTGGATGAAGAACGGAATGAGGATCGATCCGTCGTCGACGAAGGCCAGTGGCTGGATGATTTCGACTCCGGCGCGGCCAAAGGATCCGTCGCCGAGGTAGCGGTTGCGATATCCGCGAGGTAAGAATAGAGTTGTGCTGATTCCCTGGCGGGCGTTCTGGACGAGGAGTCCGCCGTCTAGCCTTATGCTTGTGTTGGTTTCGGCCATCAACGGGAGGTAGACGTAGAGGCGGCTCATGACCGAACGAGCCGGTGCGTCTAGTTCATCCCATATGTCGATTCGGGATCCGGTGCTCAGAATTGCGCCCGTGTTTGGCGCGAGGTCGCGCGTGTTCGCTTGGACGCGGTACATTACTGAAGCAGATGGCCGGATCGATGCGAGGTCTCGGAAGGAACCGCCCAGGCCCGATGGAGCGAGCATCCGATTGTCATCATCAAACAATCGCTCCTGCTCATATGATGCTGAAAGTCCGAGGGCAACTCGCGACGTAAACACGTTTGCGTCGAGCGTTAGAGGCAGCGAGAAATCCAGCCCCACCCCACGCCGCTCGCGCCCGATTCGCGCCGTTTCACCGTCGGGAAATTGAGCGACGACCGTCGACGGCTCGCGGAAGACTCGCAGCGTCGGGCGAAGAGGACTTGCGCCATACGATACTCCGGCGGATCCCCAGGCGCTGTGCTTCCGGTAATAAACGTTGCCGCCGTATGCCCATCGCATCAGCGGGTCGACGCCCTCCAGACTGAGTCCGAGTCCCGGCCCGAAGTTAAAGTCACCGTCTCCCGCCGTATCGTCATCGACGATGACAACGGGCGACAATAATCTCGGGAAGAGATATCGGGATGCCTGGTAGGGTGCTGGATCCGGCAACTCGTAGACCGTGCGCTCTTGTGGCCACTGAATTTCGAGGCGGTCTGGCGTGACCTCTTGCTCGAGTAGCAATGGCGTGACGGCGAGTTCGTAGCGGTCATGCTCGTAATTGACATACGCCAGCGTCTGATCGTCTGGCGACGCGGCACCCTGCAGCGCGCCGAAGCGGGCATTTGTCAGCCGGTAGAATCGCTCGCCGGCGACTTCCAGCGCGTAGATGTTTGATACGCCGGCTTCAGCCGAAGTAAAGATTAGCATGCTGCCATCGGCCGACCACGAGATGTCGTAGATGGGCATGTCAGCGAGAAACAACCACGGCGCGAGCGTGCCGTCGAGATCATCGATGCCGCCGATCAGCACGCCTTCCTGCCCCGCGATGTTAGCCAGAATCGCGACCTCGTTCGAGGATGGACGAACGGCTAGCTGCCGAAACAACATCCTCCCCTCGAACGCTGCCTCCACATCTCCGTCGACATTAATCCGCACGATCGACGATTCCTGGCCGTCATTCCGAAGCCCGAGGATCGACCCGTCCGGGAGGTTGACCGGTGCGTGGATCCGTGACCGCGACATCGCAGGGGTAGTCCGCCGCGCTTCGACATCGAGCCGGTACACGCCGGCACGCGCTGCATCGGTGGGCAAGACGTCGGCATCGTATCGGCTGAAGATGATTTGGCCCCTCGAGCTATCCAGATGGAACGTCCCCTCCCCCGACAATCCTTCGTGGGCGATCAGTCGCATCCAGCCCGACTCGGCGTCGACCCGGTAAAAGCCCGCGCGGGTGCTATATCCACGTGCGTGAACGACGAGTTCATCCGCACTGAGCCAACGAGGCGACTGAATCATCATCCCCACCTCAGAGATGATCCGCGTAGGCTCGTCGAACGGACCGTTCGTCAGCAGGCGCTCTTGTTCAATTCTATACCATCGCTCGCGAATGGCAGCACCGGTGCGAAACGGCGCCTCGCGATTTCCCCACCACATGCTCACCCCGTACCCGAGAAAGGGAAACCGATAGAACGCTCGCCTTGCCCGACGAAATGCTTCTACATCCCCATCATCAGCCAGGTGATCGATATAGAACGCGCCTCCCACGTAATGGCGATCGAATGGCAGGCTGACATGTGATGGCTCGAGCATGCGGGCGAGCGACCACCGACCTTCTGCCATCGCGGCGCGGAACTTCATCACGAAATGCGGATGGCTCATCCGGCCTGCTCCGTCTCGGATCGAACTCTCGAATCGCACGGCAATGCCTTCGCTGACGCCGGACGGATTGCCGAGGTTGATGGATCGTGCGTGGTCGGGCGCGAAAGGTCGGATGATCGAACCGATTCCACCGCCATGCCGGGTGTCCGCATGCAAGGCGTGAACGAGTTCATGGGGTGCGACGGCCTCGATCCACGATCCGAACTGCGACGTGATCACGGGACCCTTGATTCCGGCGGCGTCGATCTCCTGCCTGAACGGCCTGACGCTGACAAATCCGTTGGCCGTGTCGTCGTAACCACGCAGGATCACCGGCATCCTCATCCAGCCGCGATGCCCAATCATATCGGCAGCAGTCGGCAAGTATCGTTCGAGCTGCCATGCGAGTTCGGCCGCTTCCCGCTCGTATCCCGCCTCGTAAATGACCTCAAAGTTCGGCGTTTGAACGACCAGGAAGGTCGAGCCCGCCGGACGGTAGGTGACATCGTACACCCGCGTCTGTGCCGAAGCTGACGAAGCGGCGCATAGCAAGAAGAGGAAAGCGACAGCACGCATCGAGAAGTCGGCTAGACGACGTGACAGAATGAGATAACCAGCGACTGCGGCTCACGTAAGGACGCGCATCCCCCGTAGGACCCATAATCCACGTTGGACCCGCATCCATGGTCCGATGGAATCAAAATACGGCTTGTCAACCGCGGCAAAGATCCCAAAAAGTAAAAAAGGCCGGAGCCAACGCGAACGTTGATTCCGGCCTTCAAGCGGAGGGGGAGGGATTCGAACCCCCGGTACCCCGAAGGGTACAACGGTTTTCGAGACCGCCCCGATCAACCACTCCGGCACCCCTCCGTCTCAGATCATCTAATATAGCAGTGCCGACATCCGGTCTGCAATGCTGCCGAGGCAAAGATTGGCTTAAGTCGGCGGATGATCGTTGCCACTATAGCATTGCCGCCCCTACACGGCACGCGGTACGAGCGAGTGGGCCGCGGCGGCCATTTCGGCCATGAACGACACGTCGGGACGGGCTTCGAATGCATTTCCGACGACAATGAAGTCCGCACCGGCTTCGACCTTGCGAGCGACCTCCATCGGCGAGCGCAGTCCACCTCCCACGACTAGCGGCGAAGCGCACACCTCTGTAATCGCGGTGATCATCTCGTCCGGCACGGGCTCGCGCGCTCCGGAGCCGCCATCAGTAAACAGCAGCTTCATCCCCATCATTTCCGCGGCCAGTGCCGTTGCGACGGCTACATCCGGCTTGCTCCGTGGGAGCGGCATCGAGTTGCTCACGTACTGCGCGGTCGTTGTCAGGCCCGATTCCACAAGCATATACGCGGTGGGGATAGGCTCAACGCCGAGGCGGCGGATGAGCGGCGCGGCGTGGATGTGCTGACCAAACAGGTACTCGGGATTGCGGCTGCTGACGATCGACAGAAAAAGCAGCGCATCGAGGTGGCGGCTGATCTGGTTGACCGAACCGGGGAAGCCGACAACAGGAAGCCTCGCGTGTGATTTGAGGTCGGCGACGAACGCATCAATATCGACGTCCCGTGTGCAGAGGCTGCCTCCCACGAAAACGGCATCGACCGATGCTTCGTGGCACATCTCGGAAAATTCGGCCAGCTGAGCGCGCTCGAGCTTGTCGGGATCAACGAGGACAATGAATCCCGCCCCTCGCTGTTCGGGAATCCGAACCAGTTGTTGAAACGTGGAATCTGTCAATGTTATCGAGGCTTATTGCGGCAATAATGTAGATGTGCCTTCATGCCGGAGCAAACTGAAGGTACGAGGGCTCGGAGGCGGACGCAGACCGATCGCGCGGAAAAGTGCATGGGGATTCTGGCATCGATGCGCCCGCCAAGCATGCTCAAGATAGAAGCTCTCGTATTGATTCGACCACTGAGCTCAGCGCCTCGTCGAGATTCTCAGGCTGGCGTCCGCCGGCAGTAGCCAAGTTGGGGCGACCTCCTCCTCCACCGCCGACGCGTTTTGCCAGCGCGCCAACGAGTTTTCCCGCCTGTACACCGCGTTTGATGACGTCCGCACTGACCGTCGCTACCAGATAGACCTTCTCCCCCTCGGGATCCACCGTCCCGAGAACGCCTACGGCTGATTCTCCCATCCGCGACTGCAGCTTCTCGCCCAGCGTACGCAGATCATCCATTGACGCGGGAGGAATACGTCCGGATGCGACGCTCACGCCATCCACATCGGTGGCACCGGCGATTATATCGTCGAGCCCGGCTTCAAGGCCAGCCGCCCGCAGCTCATCGAGCTGACGCTGCAATGATCGCGTCTCGTCGATGAGGTGGGCGACTTCTTCGTCGCTCGGCCGCTGCAACGACTTGAAATGCCCACGCACACGCTCGAGCTCACCCAGCTCTGATGCCAGATGCTCGATGGCGTCGAACCCGGCCAAGGCTTCGATTCTTCGCACGCCTGCCGCAACCGATCCTTCCGAAATGATCTTAACGAGGCCGATTTCGCCTGTTGCCGACACGTGAGTCCCGCCGCACAGTTCGACCGAGTAATCGGGATCGAACGTTACCACGCGCACGGTGTCACCGTACTTTTCGCCGAAAAGGGCCATCGCTCCGCGTGAAAGCGCGTCGTCAATCGGGACGTCCCGTTCTTCCTGAAGCGGAATATTGCGCTGGATGGAGGCGTTGATTTCCCGCTCGATCTCGTTTAGCTCGTCGCGACTCACGCGGTCGTAGTGGCTGAAGTCGAAACGAAGCCGATCGGGCGCGACGAGCGAGCCTTTCTGCGCGACGTGGCTTCCGAGCCGGTTGCGCAGCGCCGCGTGCAACAAGTGCGTGGCCGTGTGATGCTTCATAATGCGGCGGCGGCGGTCAGCATCAAC
>CAZRTY010000029.1:0-15642 GCA_964603055.1 uncultured Rhodothermales bacterium
CCTGACCACTTTGGAAAGCCCGTAATGCGTTGTCGGCCAACGTGTTGCGGGCTTTTTGCATTTGGTCGGGTGGCAACATTTCTTTTTCCGGCATTGGCTTTCACTAGGATGACCATTCAACTCGCTTGCGCTCGTTCATCGCCTCAGACAGCTGTGCCTCCAGCTCTGCGCGTTCTGCCAGTTTCGCGTATGCGCTTAGAGCTTGCGTTATTCTGCGAACGCATTTAAGGCGCGTTTCGTGGTCTGTTTTCGGGTCTAAAAGCAGCGTTTCTGCTTCCCCAATTGCCGTCCCGGAAACGCGGGTCGCAGGCAGCTTGTCACGGTTTTTGAGTGACGAGTGTGCCAGTGATTCACCAATCCCCACGTGGACTGCGTCCTCGATGTCGGGGTTTTCAGGCGCTCCGCGGCCAGGGTCATGGCGGGAGGGCGTGAAATACGTGGAGGCACTGCCTGCCGGCCTTCACGCTCAACAGGACCAGCGGCGGCTTCCCACCCGCGACCCGATGCGGCGCTTACGCCCTCAGCCGTGAACTCATCCATTGGGAAAGCCAATCGGTCACCCGAAGCGTCAGCGAGTCAGGGCAGCGGTATCAAGGGCACGCCAACCGGGGAAGTTACATCCTAATCGTTCGCGCGACTGAACGTAGACGAGCGAGCGTTCCACTACCGCGACCGCACTTCCTACGTCCACCACGAGTCCGAGCAGCCGATGACATGAAGCGGGCGGGGCGATAGTTTGGTGTCTGGTCGCATTCTGCGGCTGATCGTTCGCTTTGCTCAGAGAACGCCTATTGATGGACCCAGGAAGCGTTGTTCGCTAAGAACGGCCTTTTGATTCAGAAATTAATTCGTAACGCGTTATTACGGGAGGGGATGACAAACCGGATTCGACACCGCTTCGACGGCACACCGATCTCCAGTTGCCCCCAACGGAAGATTTAAACTGCGCACATACTTGACGATACTATCATTCAACGAACGATTATGATTGATTGCTATGAGCACAGGGTTAATAATCACAGTAGCCTTTGTTACAGTTACCATAGGATACGCAGTGTTCGAGGGCGTGCGTCTTCATTGGAAACTAAAGGCTTTATACGGTCAGATCCGTGCAAGAAGGGCCGTTCCTTCCAATCATCGCGATAATTCGGGGGCACTTGCGGAGCCGTGGTCCCGATACCGCGCAACCTTTCTCGCATCTTCCGGTGACCGCGAGAAAACCGACTCCCGCGCGACCGACTACTTCGGCGAAAGCAACGTGCTCTCCGGCACTCTCAGCCTCCGCTATTGGCTCGCCATTCCCAACGTACTCGTAGGCGTGGGCATTCTCGGCACCTTTGTCGGGCTCGCGTTCGGCATCGCCGGCTTCGATGCCAGTTCAAGCGACCAGATCCGTGACGGCATTGAGGTCCTGCTCGCGGGGATGTCGACGGCCTTCATCACTTCTATTGTAGGTATGGCCACGTCGATTGTTTTCGGCGTGTGGGAGAAGGGTCAATTCCGCCGAGTCGCGAACGCACTCCGAGGCCTCTCGAGCGATCTCGACAACCGCTACCTCATCACTACCTCCGACCGCCTCCGCTTTGCAAAGCAGGACCAGCTCGGTCTGCTCGGCTCCCTCTTCGGCTACAAGACCGAGGACGGCCCCGTACGTCCCGGTGACGCATTCCAGGCCATCCGTCGTGAATCAGAACAGCAAACGACCGCCCTCAAACAATTCTCGACCGACCTTGCCGACGGTGTCATGCTTTCCTCCATGACCATCGAGGCCCTCGGCATCAACCTCGGCAAGGCCTTCGACGATGCAATGCGTGCTACACTCGCGCCCACACTCGATGGTGTCCGCTCGGCCGTCGAGCAGCTCAAGGAAGAAAAGGCGAGCACCAATCAGGCCATGGTGGAAGATGTAGTAAGCAATCTGCAGGCATCGCTCGAGAAGATGGGCCAGCAGTTCCAGCACGCCCTCTCCAGTGGCGCCCTCTCTCAGCTCGAGGCTGTGGCCGAGTCCATCGGCGAGGCGCATGGCGCTCTCTCAGACCTGCCCACAACCGTCAAAGGGCTAATGGACAATATGCGCTCAACTCTCGCTGAAAGCAATGGCCAGATCGCCAAGGAGGTAACGGCTACGTCCGAACTTCTCCGGACCGAGACCGAGCGAGCTGTGGGCTCATTCGAGCAGACGATCCGGGCTCTTCAGGACCGCACGGAGTCACTCCTCGACCAGCAGGGCGCGACCACTGCGTCCACCGCCCGTCTCACTGAGCGCGTGCAGGACATGATCGGGTCCGCCAGCAACGCCGCCGCTCAGCTCCGCACCGCTGCGGAGGGAGTTCAGGGCACCCTTGCCAACATCCAGCGCATCTCGAGTACCCTCGACGCATCCGCTCAGATGCTCTCACAAAGCAGTGACGCCCTCAAGACCACGACGGCTGCCTTCGGCGAGGACAGCCGGGGCTGGCTCGAGGCTAACCGTGGCAACCTCAAAGCTCTCCATGACGCCCTCGACGAATCCCGCCGCGTTGGAGCCGACTATTCTGAAAAGTTCAGCGTTATCGAAGGCGGGCTGAAAAGCATCTTTGGCGAACTCCAAGAGGGTCTTGGCGCCTACCAGTCGTCAACGCGTGAATCACTCAACCGCTACCTCGGTGAGTTCACCGCAAAGCTCTCGACAGCTGCGAACGCACTCAGTGGTAGCGTCTCCGCCCTTAACGAGAGCCTCGAGGAGCTAGTCGACACGGTCGAGTCCGCTGCCCGCCCGCGTACAAACGGTGCTCCCCGCCCATGACGACCGGCCACCATAACGCGCAGGAGCAGGAGAACCCGTTCGCGCTCTCTACTGGCGACCTGATGGCCGCCCTGCTCTTGACCTTCGTCCTTCTGCTCAGCGCGACGCTCCTCCTCATTAAAGAGGACGAGGAGCTCACGGTCTCCATTATCGAGGAATACGAAGCACTTCAGGATAGCCTTTATGCCGACCTGTTGGCTGAATTCGAGATGGATCTCGAGCGCTGGGACGCTGAACTAAATCGCGCCACGCTCTCCCTAGTCTTTCGTGAGCCCGATGTCCTCTTTGGGCAGGGAAGCGCTGACGTGCGCCCTTCCTTTGCCACCATACTCGCCGATTTTTTCCCACGGTACGTGCGCATACTCCAGCGCGATGCCTATCGCGAGAACATCGAAGAAATTCGGATCGAGGGCCACACCTCCTCGGAGTGGTCCGCCGGTGTGGATTCCGACATCTCCTATCTCCGTAACATGGAGCTATCGCAGCACCGAACGCGGAGCGTACTCGAGTACGTGCTTGCAACCGTCACCGAAGGGGACCCCCGCGACTGGACACGCAGCCTCCTCACCGCCAATGGATTGTCCTCAAGTCAACCCGTTGTCGTGGATGGAGAGGAGGACCTAATAGCCTCTCGTCGGGTCGAGTTCCGCGTCCGGATAGACGCGGAACGTCAGCTTCGAGAGATCCTCGATCGCTTGGGTGGCACAGTGGTCGCTGAATCGACGGTAGCGACCGGACCAACAGATTCATGACGGTACGCAATCTCCTCAATATCCGTTTCACTGCACCTGCGCTGAAGGCTGCCGGCGCCGACGTCTTTGATCCGCGGACTATCGTCCACTTCGATCGTGTCATTACTCGGATCACGCGCATCACGGAGGCCCATACCGTTCTCGGTATAGAGCCGCCCTCCGACGCCGCGGAAGTCGCCCAGCGCTTTCTCCACCTCGCCAACTCAAGACCGGGTCGCCTCCTGGAAGCCTTTGGCACTGCGCGCATGGCACGCAAGCTGGCTGCCTCCCTCTGCCATAGCGAGAAAGGCACGCCACCCATCGTGCGATCAGAGCACCTCGTCGACGCCCTCGCCCTTCTCAACCCCCATGACCGGAGCTCCATCCTCCTGGGCGTGCTCGATGCACTCTTAAGGACCTGGGACGTCTCCGCTCATGCCAACCGTCTACGCGCTTTCCTCCAGCCCCGCCTCCGCGACTACCACGGCAGACTCCGGTCACTCTGCCACGCCCGGGATAACGCTCGCTATCTCTTGGAAACCGATGGGGCCGATGCTCTCGGCGCGGAGACGGCTGAGGCAGGCAAACCGTTCGGCGATGCTATAGACACTCTCGGCCTCTCCGCCCGTGCTCGGACGACCCCCTTCTGCGACCAGATCGCTGTCGCCTACGCCCGCACCGCTCTTCGCACTACCCACGCCACCGACTCCCTTCACTCGCTCCTCTCGTTTCTCGAGGAGCGCGACCGTGGAGACGTCCACAAACGGTGTCTAGCACCCATCATTCTTGCACTCGACGCGCGTCCTAATGAGGACGTCAAGGACCGCCTTCAAACAGTCGCTTTTCATACAGTCGGCGATCCCGCCCATATCCATCTCTGGACTCCGTGGAACGGCGCCTCGCAGCGTGAGGCCGGCGAACTCAAGCAAGCTCATTCTATCCTTCAACGATGGATAGCCCAACGCTTCATCACAGTCTTTTTCAACACCGTGGCGATGGACCACGATCGGCGAGAGTTCTGGCTCCGTTACGCTCCCTACGTATCACGATTCCGCATCTACGGTGATCACCTTACGCAACGTCGACTGAGGGAGGACGCTCGTCTCCGTCCGTTCCTCCCAGGACGCTTCTGCCTGGGCGCCGCCGCGAACAGGTCTAACGCCCTCATGATGCGGGTTAAGGACCGGACCATCATTGAGTTCGGTGATACTGGGAATGCCTGCTACGTTTACTTCGCCGATGCGCCCCGTACTCCCACATTCGATAAGTGCCTCCCTGCAGACCAGCTCAAGCGGACCTCGATGCCGCTCCTGTTTCGTTCTACAGGACTCACGATCTATGAGGAACGCGACGAGGGACGTGTACTGCATCATCCCCAAGGCTGGCAGCTTCGCTTTGGTAAGTGGCTCCGGACCCACCTTGCGATATGACAATGTCTAACAGCGTGCTAACTGCGGCGCAAGAGGGGCTCATTGTTCCCGTTAGGGTGGAAGTCACCTCCATGTCTCTTCTCATCCGCGAACTGCTCGACAACGGCCAGGCACGCCAGGGCGATGGCATCGTCATCATTCCACACGCCGAAGCCGCTGCCCTCCCCGCCGCGGACCGCCACCTCCTCAACCTCCCTCCACCGTATCCCTTCTACTTCCGCGTCTCCGCGGACGGTGTGCTAGGTGACGCGGCAATTCAGTTCCGAGTTAACGCTCTCACCTTTGAGGAGGGGGAGCAGCTTGTCACTTCGCGTACCGGGTGCCTTCTCGCCGTTGCCGGAGACCTCTATTCTTTGTCGCCCGAAGAGCTCTCCCTCTTCGAGTACGTCGAATCTTTCAACACTGCTCCGCCATCCGCGTTCGAGGAGCAACTCATCGCTGTCGCCCGCCTTCAGAAGCTTGCCCAGGATGCCCGAGCTAGCCTCGATCCCTACCTAGCCGAGCAGGAGATCGTAGCCCCGGACACGATCACGCTAGACGTAAAGGCAAGTGAGGACGGCGTCACGGTCGTGCCTGCTGTCGACGATACGCCCGCTCTTGCCGACCAGTTCAACCGCTTCCCGGTCGTCCGTCCCGTCTACTCATTTTCGAAAGCTGACGGCAAGCGACAACGAGTAGCGTTCACCAAGCAACAGCGGGAGCAGCTCGAAACCGCTAAACGGCTCAAGAACGTCACCGGCCCCGACCGCGACCGACTCCTCGAGCACCCTGAGTCGTTCTTTGACCCCGAACTCGTCGACCTCGATATCTTCAGTGCACGGGTCGTCGAGCTTGGTGCCTACCGTCCTCGGTTTTACCCCTTCGTCTCAGCATACCAATCAGAATGGACTCCGGGGTTCGTCGTCGAGAGCTCGCCCGAAGCACGCCGCAGGGTCATATTCAATACCCAGGTGGAAGCCGAGTCATTCAGTAGGGCCGTCGAAGCGGCCGTCAAGGCTGCAGCACCGACAGTCAAGTGGAATGATGTAGAAGTCCCCACGGGCATGGCGAAGCGGATCGCTACCACAGCTCGCCGTCAGTTCGAGGATCGCACCGTACCTGTTGTGAAGGACGCCGATAACGATCGCGTCCTCATCATCAAAGAGAACGTTGAAGGCGTTGACTTCGGCAAGATCGGTCGCGGAGCCGCCGAGGTCGAGCACGTCTATACTGCGCCGCCTCACCTACGTGATGGCATCCGACCTCGCAAACACCAGGAAGTCGGCATCGCCTGGCTTCAGGCACTGTCCGGTGCCCACCCCGGAGCTCTCCTCGCCGACGACATGGGGCTTGGTAAGACGTTGACCGTCCTGGGCTTTCTCAAATGGTATGCCGCACGGCCCGAAGCAGAGGGTAAACCCTACCTCGTCATCGCTCCCGTCTCGCTCCTCGAGAACTGGGAGAGCGAGATCATCCGATTCTTTGAGCCCAGCCCGCCCGAGGTCACCCGACTTTACGGAAGCGCACTCAAGGCGATGGCGTCCGAAGCCGGTGGCGACCCCCGTGCACTTGCCCGCGCCCTCCAGCGTCCCCAGCTCTGCCTCACCACCTACGAGACGCTCCGCCGCCAACAACTCGCTTTCGCCGCCGTAGACTGGGCTGTTGTGGTTGTCGATGAGGCTCAACGTATCAAGACACCCGGTACGCTCGTTACCAACGCCGCGAAAGCGCTCAAGGCCGATTTCAAGGTGGCGATGACGGGCACGCCCGTTGAGAACTCTCTCGTCGACCTCTGGTGCATCGTCGACTTTCTCGTCCCCGGTCTCCTTGGCGGCGCGAAGGACTTCGCCAAGAACTACCAGAAGCGTCTCGACGACCCCCAAACCGATGTTGTCGCCCTCGGCCAGGAGCTCCGCGCGCGCCTCGGCGATTACCTCAAGCGACGGCTAAAGGGTGACGTTCTCGGGGAGCTTCCCAACAAGATTATCCACCGTCCCGGAGAGGAAGGGAGTTTCTTGCGTCCGGAGTACATGCCACCCGAGCAGAGGGAACGATATCTCATTGAGGTAGAGGCAGCTGAGCTTGCTACAGAAGATGAGGCCATTCCCGGCCACGAGGTCCTCCGTGCTCTCCACGCCATGCGAGCGATATCGGACCACCCCTACCTCCCGGACCGTCGCCTCGACACCGTCCCGGTCGATGAGCTCATCCGTACGTCGGCCAAGCTCGTCCAAACGATCCAGATTCTTAACCGCGTACGAGACAAGGGCGAGAAGGTGCTACTCTTCGCGGAGCGCCGGGAGACACAACGAATGCTTTCTTCCGTACTCCGTGAGCGTTATGGGATCTACGCCCGCACGATAAACGGCGACACTCCAAGCACAGCTACCGGTCAGCGATCCGCAAAACTCTCACGTCAGCAAACTATCGATGATTTCGAGGCTACTGACGGGTTCAACGCCCTTGTTCTATCTCCCCTTGCGGCCGGCGTCGGCCTCAACATCACCGCAGCTAATCACGTCGTCCACTACTCGCGACACTGGAACCCCGCTAAAGAGGACCAAGCCACCGACCGTGCCTATCGCATTGGCCAGAATCTCGACGTCCATGTTTATTACCCGATGGCGATTCTCCCCGAGTTCGAGACTTTCGACGTAGTCCTCGACAAGCTTCTCGAGAGGAAGCGCGCTCTTGCCGATGCCTCTCTCTTCCCAACTGAGCGCGTAGAGGTACGTCCAAACGATCTGTACACTTCGGTCTTTGGTCGCCCCACGATACACCATCAGTCCACTCCTATTACTCTGAAGGACGCAGACACCCTCACTCCATACGCATTCGAAGCACTCGTGGCCGCCCTTTGGGCCAAGGATGGCGCTAACATCCTCCTTACACCGGCTGGGCGCGATCGCGGAGCAGATGTAGTGGCAACCTATGACGACGTAGGTACCCTAATTCAGGTCAAGCAAACCGGGACTTCCGTCGGCGTTCAGGCAATCCAGGAAATAGTTGCTGCCCGTCCGTTCTACGAGTCGTACCTGGATAGGAATTTTGATTTAGCAGTGGTAACGAATGGCACGCTGACCCGTGATGCCGCGACACTGGCAAACGAGAATGAGGTAACAGTTTACCCCAGAGGTGCGCTCGACGAGTTGCTGGTTTCCAGACCTATCACCCTCGCAGACGTTTCTCAGCAAGAACGTGGGCGGCAACGCACCTTGCGCGTGAGTTAACCATAGTTGTGATAACATAGCGGTTTAATCATCGTGCTTAAGGTACGTCGGTCTGACAGTCAGGGGAAATTCCAACACTTTAGTGACGAGCGGCTATTCTTTCGATGTATTTGCGGGCCGAGTAAAGCAGAATGACGTTCGACTAGCTATGGTTTTTTGCGTGGACGCGGTCGCTTGTCCCGAGCCTGGACGCCACGAGTTGCACATCTCTGCAGCCGCTCGGCGATCCTGCAAGCACCAGGTCGAGGTGCCGACTGGAGGGAATGCCGGTTACCCCCGACGGCGCGGCATGCAAAGCTGTTCATGTTCGACCTGCTCGGTCGGGAGGTGGGGGAACTGGTCGATGAGCGCCGAGCGGCAGGTACACAGACGGCCACGTTCGATCGCGGGGGCTGTCTGCCGGCGTCTACATGATCAGGCTTGAAATGTCGTCGTTTGCGGCCACGCGCGCGGTGATCCTGCCGTAACGGGCACACACGTCGAGATTCGGTTCAAGGACGGTCCGCGATCGTTTGAAGTGGGCCTTGATGAGACTGGGATGCTGCTCGTTGTGGAAGATGAAGACCTGGGCGCCCATGTCTATGCAGAGAATCGAGAGGCGCTGCATAACTTGCTCGAGGAAGAGATTGAAGTGGTATAGATGGAATACGTAGTAGCCGATGCGCACTCCCTTACACCATCTGCAGCGCGCCTTCGCGAGCGGCTGCTCGGCATGATTGAACCCGACGCGGAGGTCTGAAGGAAATAGCAGATAGTCCTTCGCTCAATAACCTACCAGCGGTTCGGTACCTGCGTTCAGAATGTCCATGTATTGCTGATAGACATAGACTCTGTTTCGATCTCGACCAGTGCGCTCGGAAACAATCCCGAGTTCTTCCAGACGTTCGAGCATAGAAATGACGGTGGGCCGGGTCAGTCCAGAAAGCGAAACACCTTCCGTCGTCGACAGCAGAGGCCGACGCTGCAGGGCGTCATGAACACGTAGGGCCGAACCGGTCGACCGACCACACTCACGTTCGATGATGCGCCGGTGCTCGGCGAAGAGGGCCAGAATGTCTCGGGCAGAATCGACGGCTTGTCTTGAGACCTGCTGTACGCCTTCGAGAAAGAACCGAAGCCATTCATCCCACGCACCTTCAGTGCGGACGCGCTGCAGTAGCCCGTAATATTCCTCTCGGTGCGTTTTGAAGTAGAGACTGAGGTAGAGTACCGGGCTGGTCAGGACTCCCTCGGCGCAGAGGAGGTAGGTGATCAGCAATCGACCGAGCCGCCCGTTACCATCTAGGAAGGGGTGGATCGTTTCAAACTGAACGTGAACCAGCGCTGCCTTGAGCAACGACGGTATCGACTGGTCGTGGAGAAATGCCTCAAAATCAAACAGGCACTCCATCATCAGGTCGGGGGGCGGGGGGACGTAGTTTGCGTTACCCGGCCGTGTACCGCCGATCCAGTTTTGCGACGTTCTGAATTCACCCGAACTGAGCCCGCCGCCGCGACCACCGTCCAGAAGCTCGGTGTGAATCTCGCGGATCAGTCTGAGGGAAAGTGGAAAGTCCGCGTTGAGCCGATCCAGCCCGTAATGCAGCGCCCGGACATAGTTAGACACCTGCCGTACATCGGCATCGGGGATCCCCGGTGCTTCGGGGTGCTCGAACAGGAACAGATCGGACAGGGAGGACTGGGTACCTTCGATCTGTGACGAGAGGAGGGCCTCCTTGCGGATGTACAGGTAGATGAATAAATCCGTATCGGGCAGTATCGCTGTTATACCATCGAGCCGACCGAGCGCCCGGTTCGCCTTCTCGATCAGGTGGTAGTCCTCGCGCGTAAACTCCACCTGTGGCGGTAGTGGATTTGGAACGAAGGCCCGTACCTCCTCGCCAGTGGTGGTGCTGGTTGTGAAGTAACCGGTGGGGGTGGGGACCCTCATGACAGCTTATCTAGTAAAGAATCTTTACTCCCAGAGCCGTTAAGTTAAAGTTAGGCCGTATATTTTACCAGAGTAAATCCGGATTGCACGCGCGTCGAGGATTAATCCTCCCATGATACCGGCTGGTCGTCCCTCACCGCCGTTTAAACGCCACGCCCTGCCTATTAGTCGTTGTGCCGCATCGTTGTCTCGTCGTGCCTAACCTATCGATTGCCCTGCAGCACGTAGAAGTCGTCGCGCAGTACGTTGAAATCATCGAGGACCGTTATAGCGCCTTCGGTCACGTCGATCCGTACATTCTGCCGAACGTCAGTGACTCGCTGCTCGTCCAGATGGCAAAACGCTGCGGTCTCACCAAGCGCGACTTCATCGACCTAGTAGACTGACCACGCGATCGGGTTGATGGATTGGCATCCTGGACGTTATAGATAAATCCGATCAGGTGCTCTTGGATTGAATATTAACGATCGGGCTCGTCGTTCGGCGCTTGCCTAACCTTCTGGGCGGGGTTGTAACGGTGCTGAGACGGAGTGCTATATTGCCGAAGCGCTGACCGCGCCGTCGTAGCCGTCGCACATTTCCTGCTGAAGGATTGATATCTCGACAGTTTCTATGGAGCAAGCCCAGTTTTCTCGCCTCGTTTCCTTCATCTGGGGCATTGCCGATGACGTTCTGCGCGACGTGTACGTGCGCGGCAAATACCGTGACGTAATCCTTCCGATGACGGTTATCCGCCGGCTCGATGCCGTGCTGGAGCCGACGAAAGAGGACGTGCTGCAAATGAAGAAGCAGCTTGACGCGGCGCGTATCGCTAACCAGGATGCCGCTCTACGGTCGGCATCCAGCCACGCCTTCTACAACATGTCTCCGTTCCTGCTTCGAGATCTTGCAAGTCGATCGCGAGCACAGCAGTTGCGGGACGATTTCGTTGCCTACCTCGACGGATTTAGTCCGAACGTCCAGGACATCCTGGAGAAGTTCAGGTTCAGGAATCAGATCGCGACGCTCGTCGAAGCCGACGTCCTCGGCGCGCTGATCGAGAAGTTTCTCGACCGCGACGTCAACCTGTCGCCGAAGCAGGTCTACGATTCCGATGGTAGGCTGCGGCTTCCGGGGCTGGACAACCACGCGATGGGAACGGTCTTCGAAGAGCTCATTCGCAAGTTCAATGAGGAGAATAACGAGGAGGCCGGAGAGCACTTTACGCCCCGCGATGTGGTGACCGTGATGGCGGATCTAGTCCTGCGCCCGGTGGCCGACCAGATTCAGGACGCGACCTATACGGTTTATGACGGTGCCTGTGGGACGGGCGGAATGCTTACTGTTGCCGAGGACCGGCTTACGCAGATTGCTCGCGAGCACGACAAGAACGTCTCGGTTCACCTCTTCGGCCAGGAGGTCAATGCAGAGACGTTTGCCATCACTAAGGCCGACCTGATTCTGAAGGGGGAGGGCGATGAAGCCGAGAACTTCACCCATGCGTCGACACTTTCGATGGACGGCTTCCCGGCGCGCGAGTTTGATTTCATGCTCTCGAATCCACCCTACGGCAAAAGCTGGAAGACGGATCTGGAGCGGATGGGCGGGAAGGCGAACACACCGACACGCGGTTCGTCGTCGCGCACGACGGCGCCCCCGAGTTCTCTCTCGTCACGCGTTCGTCCGACGGGCAGATGATGTTCCTGGCGAGTATGCTGGCCAAGATGAAGCGGGACACGCCGCTCGGCAGCCGCATCGCGGAGGTCCACAACGGCTCGGCGCTCTTCACCGGAGACGCCGGCCAGGGCGAGAGCAACGTCCGCCAGTGGATCCTGGAGAACGACTGGCTCGAGGCCATCGTCGCACTACCGCTCAACATCTTTTATAACACCGGCATCGCCACCTACATCTGGGTGCTATCGAACCGGAAACCTGAGCACCGGCGAGGCCAAGTTCAGCTTATCGACGCGACGACGTGGTTCAAGCCGCGCCGGCAGAACCTCGGTCAGAAGAACTGCGATCTCGGCGAGGACGACGCCCGCCGCATCGTGAAGACGTTCCTCGACTTCGAGGAGACGGAGCATTCTCGGATCTTCGATAACGCCCACTTCGGTTACTGGAAGGTGACCGTCGAGCGCCCGCTACGCCTCAGGAGCGGGTTCACGAAGAAGGCGGTCGAGGGCCTCCGGTTCAACTCCGGCGACGAGGCCCTGCGCCGGGAGGTCTACGCCGAATTCGGACAGGACCTCTATGAGCGGTTCAATCAGATCCGGAAAGACATCGAAGCTTTCCTGGATGGCGACGCTGAAGACACCGAGGAGGACGAGGGGGGAGGCACACCGCCGGCAAAGGTGAACGCGCGGCAGAAGAAGAAGCTACTCGACGCGAAGACGTGGGCCGACGACCGGCGCCTCTACCAGCTCGGACGACGGCTCCACGAGGCGATCGGTGAGGAGGTCTTCGACGACCACAACGCATTCCGCGATCGGATTGAAGTGTATCTGAAGAGCGAAAAGATCAAGACCTCGAAGTCCGAGCGGAAGGCGATCTGGGAGGCGATGAGCGAACGCGATAACAACGCAGCGCCCGTCGTCAAGAAGATCCACAAGCGCGCGACAGAGCCTGACCCGCTCCGGGGGCTCTTTGCTACCGAGATCGATAGCAAGGCGGTGGTAGTGGAGTACGAGCCCGACACCGACCTTCGCGACACCGAGCAGGTACCGCTGGTGGAGGAGGGCGGCATCGAGGCCTTCATTCAGCGTGAAGTACTGCCCTATGTGCCCGACGCCTGGATCGACGAGAGCAAGACGAAGAAGGGCTACGAAATCTCGTTCAACCGCGTGTTCTACACCCCGCCCGAGCTACGAAGCCTCGCCGCGATCCGCGCCGACATCGAGGCGCTGGAGCGGGAGACGGAGGGGCTCCTCGATGACGTGCTCGTTGAGACGGAGGGGGCTGCGTGAAAGTAGACGCCGAATACGTCCAGAGCCTCATCGCTGAACTCAACGAGCTCGGCGAGCACACGAGGATCGAGGCGAAGAGGGCCTCGGAGGTGGGAAAGTCTGCCCTGGAGACGGTGTGCTCGTTCTCGAACGAGCCGGATCTCGGTGGCGGGCATCTCCTGCTCGGCGTGGCAAAGGAAAAGGATCCGGACCTGTTCGGAAAACGGCCTTATGTCGTGGTCGGCGTGCCTGACCCGGAGCGTTTGTCTGCCGAGCTGGCCAGCCGGTGCGCGACGGAGTTCAGCCGTCCGATCCGCCCTCGCATCACGCCGGTGAAGCTCCCCCAAGGCGTCGTGATCCACGTCTTTGTGGAGGAGGCGCGGCCGGAGGACAAGCCGATCATCATGAAGAGGTATGGGTCGCCACGCGGGATCTTCCGGCGCACGAGCGAGGGAGACTTCAAGGGGACGCCCGAAGACCTCGCCGTCTTTTACGGTGAGCGAGGCGGGGCGACCTACGACCGCGAGATCGTGCGCGGCGCGACGCTCGACGACATCGACCCGGACGCAATCCGGATGTATCGGAAGCTGCTGGAAGAGTCTGGGCGAAGTGCAGAAGTCCTCGCGTTCTCGGACCCAGAGCTGCTCCAAGCCCTCGGGGCCGTTCAGAAGGCAGACGGCGACCTGAAGCCGACCGTGGCCGGGCTCCTCCTTTTCGGCACCCGGCTCGCGCTCCGGCGCGACTTCGCTATGATGCGCGTGGACTACCTCCGCGTTCCCGGAACGGAGTGGGTGGAGGACGCCGCGAACCGGTACGAGGCGCTCATTGAGATTCGCGACCCGCTTCTTCGAGCGCTCCTTCGCGCCGAGACTGCTGTGCTCGACGACCTCCCCAAGAAGTTTAACCTCCCCGAGGGCAGCCTCCAGCGGCAGGACATTCTGCCGCTCCCTCGCAAGGTGCTCCGCGAGGCCATCGTCAACGCGCTGATGCACCGGGACTACCGCGTCCACGGCCCGACGCAGATCATCCGCTTCGCCGACCGGATCGAGATCCACAATCCCGGCTACTCGCTCAAGCCGCCGAACCAGCTCGGCAAGCCGGGCTCGGCCAACCGCAACCCGACCATCGCCTCGGTCTTCCACGACACCGACCTCGCCGAGACGAAGGGGACGGGGATCGGGACGATGCGGCGGCTCATGGAGAACGCGGAGCTTCTACCGCCGACGTTCGAGTCCGAGCGGGGCGAGAACCGGTTCGTTGCGCACATCCCGCTCACGCACCTCCTGAGCAACGAAGACCTCGCGTGGCTCGACGGGATCGGGGAGGAGTTGAGCGCGCACGAGCGGGTCGTGCTCGTCCACGTTCGCGACGAGGGCACCGTCAACAACGAGGGCGTGCGGAAGATGACCGGGCTCGACAGCCTCTCCGCCAGCACGCTTCTCCGCCGCCTCTGCGCGCTCGACCTCCTGTCGAAGGAGGGCGCCGGCACGGCTACCTACTACCTTCCGACAGGCCGCTTCCACCGCTCGCTTCCCGACGGCGTGACGGTGCCCGGCACTGGCGGGCCGCATCCGGAGATGGGCGACGTGGAGATCCAGGTGTCGACGGGCAAATCCGGTATGTCCGGAGCCAAATCACCTATGTCGCCGAGCAAATCACCGATGTTCGGCGACGAATCACCTATGTTGCCTGACGATCTCCGAGATATGGTAGAGGGGATCGGTGGGAAAGCCGACGACGCGATCATGCGTGACGCCATCGTAAGGCTGTGCCGCTGGCGCCCGCTCTCGGCCCATGATCTGGCTGGGGTGCTCGGGCGGCGGGCCGACTACCTCAGCGGGAGGTACCTCCGTCCGATGGTGGCGGAGGGCGCGCTTGCGCTCACGATCCCTGACAAGCCGCGGAGCCGCCACCAGAAATACACGGTTCCCGACGACGAATGATGGAGACGACACTGAAACCATACCCTGAGTACCGTGAGGCAGGCCTGCGCTGGCTAGATCATGTCCCGTCACATTGGGAGGTTCAGCGGGCGAAAGCGGTTTTCCAGCCCATCGACGTGCGATCGAAGACCGGGCAGGAAGAGCTGCTGACAGTCTCCTCAAGCGACGGCGTGCGACGCCGCAGTGAGAAGAAGGTCACGATGTTCCAAGCGGCGTCCTACGTCGGCCATAAGCTGTGCTGGCCGGGAGACCTCGTGATCAACAGCCTGTGGGCGTGGGCGAAAGGCCTCGGCATCTCGAAGTATCACGGCATCATTAGCACGGCCTACGGGGTGTACCGGCCGAAGAAGCAGTATGCCTCGTTCGCCGACTACTTCCACCCACTCCTCCGCTCCGAGGCATACGACTGGGAGTTCAAGGTGAGGTCGAAGGGAATCTGGATCTCGCGTCTCCAGCTGACCGACACCTCCTTCCTTGACATGCCGGTGTTATTGCCGCCAGCCGAGGAGGCTGAGCAGATTGGACGGTTCATCAAGGACTATGACCGCCGCGTCAACCGCCTCATCCGCGCCAAGCAGCGGCTCATCGTGCTGCTGAACGAGCAGAAGCAGGCCATCATCCAGCGGGCCGTCACGCGCGGCCTCGACCCGGACGTGCCGCTCAAGCCATCCGGCGTGGACTGGCTGGGCGACG
>CAZRTY010000030.1:0-15622 GCA_964603055.1 uncultured Rhodothermales bacterium
ACAACCCGAACGACTCGCCGCACGCACAATTACGCATGGCCTGCGGGTTCTGGAAGTGGAATCCCCGCCCCTCGAGTCCGTCCGAGAAATCCAGCTCCGACTCATCGATGTAGAGCCGGCTGCGGCGGTCCATCACCAGACGCACGCCATCCACCTCGGTCACCGAGTCGCCTTCCTGCTCGGCCGTATCCCAGCCAAGATCGTAGGTCAGCCCCGAGCAGCCGCCCGGCACTACCGCCAGGCGCAGCATCGTGTTCGAGAAATCCACCTGCTCACTCTGCGCGATCTCCTGAATTTTGTCCAGCGCGCGCGGCGTGATCGTAATCGACATGTCTATCTGCTAACTGCCATGATTCAGGGATACCTTGCTCCGTAAACACCATACGGCGCACAGGTTCCGCCCGCCTGGCGCGAAGCCGGCTCATGTCCGGATGCCCGCAGTCAACATCTTGAAGCTGTATGGTCTGGGGAGAACCGGGTGCGGCCCTGCCAGAGTCCGCCAACCTCAAGCCGGGACGCCGATGGCGGGCGCTTTGCTCGGCCGCTCTTTTCGCCGTCGCCGGACGCACATTCCGACGCCTGTGGCCCGCATCAGAGAATCATTATCAAGACTTCGTCTAAATCGAAAAAGCGGGAACGCGCTCTACCAAGCACTGTTGTAACCGCTCGTTAACAACGACTACGAAGCTGTAAACGACCGTTTACAATACATCAGTTTTTACGTCACGCGAGACGAAGGTTAATATGAGCACAACCGAGACCCAGTTTCTGCAGGAGGTTGCGGAGAGCGAGTACGAGCACGGCTGGACGACCGACATCCCGTACGACACGGCTCCTCCCGGACTCAACGAAGACACCATCCGTTTCATCTCCGCCAAAAAGGAGGAGCCCGAGTGGCTGCTCGAGTGGCGCCTTCGTGCGTTCCGGCATTTCCTGACGTTGATGGAGGACGAGAGCAAGTACCCGCGGTGGGCGCACCTCAAGTACGTAGAGCCGAACCTCCAGAGCATCAGCTACTTTGCTGCGCCCAAGCAGGGTGCCAAGTACGAGAGTATTGACGACGTACCGCGCGAGTTGCTCGATACGTTCGACAAGCTCGGCATCCCACTCGAAGAGCAGAAAGCGTTGGCGGGTGTAGCCGTTGACGCCGTCATGGACAGCGTCTCCGTGGCAACGACCTTCCGTGAGGAGCTCGCCAAGCAGGGCGTCATCTTCCTGCCCTTTGGTGAAGCCGCACGTCAGTATCCTGAGCTGGTCAAGCAGTACCTCGGCTCGGTCGTTCCGTATACCGATAACTACTTCGCCGCGCTCAACTCGGCGGTCTTCTCAGACGGATCGTTCGTCTACATCCCGAAAGGCGTTCGCTGCCCGATGGAGCTGTCGACGTATTTCCGCATCAACGAGATGAACACCGGCCAGTTCGAGCGGACGCTCATCATCGCGGAGGAAGACTCCTACGTTAGCTACCTCGAGGGCTGCACCGCACCGATGCGCGACGAGAACCAGCTTCATGCGGCTGTCGTCGAGATCTACGCGCACAAGAACGCCGAGGTCAAGTACTCGACCATTCAGAACTGGTACCCGGGCAACGCCGAAGGCGTGGGCGGTATCTACAACTTCGTGACCAAGCGAGGCCTGGCCGCCGGCGATCACGCCAAGATCTCGTGGACGCAGCTCGAGACCGGTTCATCGGTTACGTGGAAATACCCGAGCGTCATCCTCAAAGGGGATCATTCGGTGGGCGAGTTCTACTCGGTAGCCTTCACCAAGGGTCACCAGCAGGCCGACACCGGCACCAAGATGATCCACCTCGGCAAGAACACGACGAGCACCATCATCTCGAAGGGCATCTCGGGCGGTGTGTCGAATAACAGCTACCGCGGGCTCGTGCGCATGCACAAGAACGCCGAGAACAGCCGCAACTTCTCCCAGTGCGACTCCATGCTGCTCGGTGACAAATGCGGCGCGCACACCTTCCCCTATATCGAGATCCACAACTCGACCTCGCAGGTGGAGCACGAGGCCACGACGTCGAAGGTTGGTGAGGATCAGATCTTCTACTGCAATCAGCGTGGTCTCAGTGAGGAGGAAGCGATCAAGCTCATCGTGAACGGCTTCTGTAAAGACATCCTGTCTAAGCTGCCGATGGAGTTTGCCGTCGAAGCGCAGAAGCTTCTCGCCATCGAACTCGAGGGAAGCGTCGGCTAAACACCGTGGGGCACGATCGAGGCGGCCGGAGCGCGCCGCCTCTCTCCCGCGTCCGCGCTAACAATTTCAACACCAAACTTTGCACGTTTATCTATGGCACTGCTCGAAATCAAGGACCTCCAGGCCCGCATCGAAGACATCGATATCCTCAAAGGCGTCAACTTGACGTTGAATCCGGGAGAGGTCCACGCCATCATGGGCCCGAACGGCTCAGGTAAAAGCACGCTGGCCTCCGTCCTGGCCGGCCGCGAAGAGTATGAGGTAACCGGCGGTTCGGCATCCTACAAAGGGGACGACCTGCTGGAGATGGATCCGGACGAGCGCGCGAAGGAAGGCGTCTTCCTCGCATTCCAATATCCCGTCGAGCTGCCCGGCGTCAGCATGAACAACTTCCTGCGCCAGGCCGTCAATTCCGTGCGCAAGCACCGTGGAAAGGAGGAGCTCGGCGGCGCAGATTTCCTGAAGCTGATGCGCGAGACGGCGGGCCTCGTCGAGCTCGATCCGTCGCTCATGACGCGCTCGGTGAACGAAGGCTTCTCGGGTGGCGAGAAGAAGCGCAACGAGATCTTCCAGCTCGCCATGCTCGAGCCCACGCTGGCCATCCTTGACGAGACCGACTCGGGCCTCGACATCGACGCGCTGCGCGTTGTGGCCGACGGCGTCAACCGCCTGCGCTCACAAGACCGCTCCTTCCTCGTCATCACGCACTACCAGCGCCTGCTCGACTACATCGTGCCGGACTATGTGCACGTGATGGTCGAAGGCCGCATCGTTCGCAGCGGCGGCAAAGAGCTGGCGCTCGAGCTTGAGGAGAAAGGATACGACTGGATTCGCCGTGAGACGGCCGACGTCGTCGCCGCGGGCTAATCCCAGGCACCGTAGTCCATCGATAGAAATCTCAATACAACGATAGATATGGCAACGCCTGAAGTCGCTACACGCCTCGACGAGTCGTCGGTCGGCCGGCCGGAAGAACGGTTCGTGAAAGCGTTCGAAATAAATGAAGGCCATACGCTGAACGGCACCAACGCCGCCATCGTAGGCCTGCGGCGCGAGGCCATCAAACGTTTCGCCGAAGTGGGGCTGCCCACGAAGCGCAACGAGGCCTGGAAGTATACCGATGTCGTCACCCCGCTCAAGCACGAGTATCGCCTTGTGCCCGAGGCCGGGTCTACGGCAGGCATCGATGTCTCGCCCTACCTGATTCCCAATCTCGACGCCCACATCATCGTGACCGTGAATGGTCACTATGTGCCGGAGCTGTCGACAATCGGCGAGCTGCCGGACGGCGCCGTCATCAGTGGTTTCGCTGAAGCCGCCGGCCGCCACGCAGAGCTCGTCAACAAGTACTTCAATACGGCGGCGGGCACCGACGCGGAATCCCTCACCACCCTGAACACGGCTTTCGTGCAGGACGGGGTTTTCGTGTTCATCCCGAAGAGCGCTGAGCTTGATAAGCCGCTGCACATCGTCTCGCTGCTCAACAGTGACGACGACATCCTTATCCAGCCCCGCAACCTGCTCGTGTTCGAGGAGAACAGCCGGGCCACGCTCATCGAAACGAGCCACGTGCTCGGCGATGTGCGCTACTTCACCAACAGCGTAGAGGAGATCTTCGTGGCTCAGGCGGCGAATATCGACTACTACAAGCTGCAGGATGAGGGGGATGTGTCGTCGCAGGTCAACGGAACGTACATCTACCAGGGACGCGACAGCGTTTTCTCGGTGAACACGTTCACGCTGAGCGGCGCGCTCGTCCGCAATAACCTCACGGTGACGCTCGACGACGAGCACATCGAGAGCCACATGCTCGGACTCGTGCTGCCCACAGGAAGCCAGCACGTAGACGTCCACACGCTCATCGACCACGCGAAGCCCAACTGCGTGAGCAACGAGCTCTACAAGTACGTGCTAGACGACAAGAGCAACGCCGTGTTCAACGGCAAAGTCTTCGTGCGGAAGGATGCGCAGCAGACCAACGCGTACCAGCAGAACAAGAGTATTCTGCTCTCGAAAGACGCGAAGATGCACGCGAAGCCCGAGCTCGAGATCTACGCCGACGACGTAAAGTGCTCGCACGGCGCGACAACCGGCCAGCTCGACGCCGAAGCCATGTTCTACCTGCGATCGCGCGGCCTCACAGAGCTTGCCGCACGAGGCATGCTGCTGCAGGCTTTCGCGCGCGATGTGGTCGAGAGCGTCCGCGTAGATGCACTGCGCGAATGGCTCGACGCTCGCATCACCGAGCGATTCACAGCATAAGGCCCGATCCCGGGGCGGCCGCGTTGAGGCGTCCGGCCGCCCCGCCTCTTTTGGGCGTCCACGGGTCGACGCACGCCATAGTAATTCTCCGACGCCGTCATGACCGCCACGACGCAAGGCACGACCATCACACGAAACAACCGCGCAACGTACGACGTCAACGCCGTGCGTGCGCAGTTCCCGATTCTGCAGAAGCAGATCGACGGCCGACCGCTTGTCTACCTCGACAATGCGGCTTCGTCGCAGAAACCGCAGCGGGTCATCCAGCGCCTCGTCGACTATTACACCGGCGAGAACAGCAACGTCCATCGCGGCGTGCACACGCTGAGCCAGCAAGCGACCGACGCCTATGAAGGCGCCCGCGAACGCATCCGCGCGTACATCAACGCGGCGTCGGTGAACGAAGTCGTGTTCACGCGAGGTGCTACCGAGGCCATCAACCTCGTGGCGTCTACCTACGGCCGCGTGAACGTGGGCGAAGGCGATGAAATCCTGATCTCAGGCCTCGAGCATCACTCGAACATCGTTCCGTGGCAGCTTCTGTGCGAAGAGAAGGGCGCGCGCGTTCGCATCATTCCGGTGAATGAGAAGGGCGAGATTGATGTCGACGCGCTTCTCGAGCTCATCAACGAGCGCACGAAGCTGGTCGCGGTTGCGCATATTTCTAATGCGCTGGGCACGATCCTTCCCCTCAAACACATCATCGAGCTTGCGCACGACCGCGGCGTGCCGGTCCTCATCGACGGTGCGCAGGCCGTTCCGCACACGCGCATCGACGTGCAAGCGCTCGATGCCGACTACTACTGCTTCTCCGGCCACAAGATGTTCGGCCCCACGGGCATCGGCATCTTGTACGGAAAGGAGGCACTGCTTGAGGCCATGCCTCCCTATCAGGGCGGCGGAGACATGATCGAGACCGTGTCTTACGACGGCACGACGTTCAACACGCTGCCGTATAAATTCGAAGCCGGTACCCCGCACATCGCAGGAGCCGTGGGCCTGGCCGAAGCCGTCGCGTTTCTGGACGAGATCGACATCGACCTCGCCGCGGCGTATGAGCAGGAGTTGCTGACGTATGCCACAGAGCGCATGCGCGACGTACCCGGCATGCGGTTCATCGGCACGGCTTCAGAGAAAGCCAGCGTCATCTCGTTCCTCCTCGGCGAGTCGCATCCGTACGACGTCGGCACGCTGCTCGACAAGCAGGGTATCGCCGTGAGAACCGGCCACCACTGCGTGCAGCCACTGATGGATCACTACAAGATTCCCGGCACGGTGCGCGCGTCAATCGCGCTCTATAACACGCGCGAAGACATCGACCGGCTCGTCGACGGACTCCTCCGCGTATCTCCCATCCTCCTCGACTGATTTGATGACCGAAATAACGCCGACGATTCTGGATCGCGAAAAGGAGATCGAGGAAGAGTTTCTGCTTTTCGACGACTGGATGGGTCGCTACGAGTACCTGATCGAAATGGGGAAGGCGCTGCCGCAGATGGCGCCCGAGTATAAGACGGATGAGTTTAAGATCCGAGGCTGCCAGAGTCAGGTCTGGATCAAGCCTGAGCGCAAGGATGGGCTAATCCACTTCGATGGCGACAGCGACGCGCTGATCACGAAAGGCCTCGTAGCGCTGCTCGTGCGTGTGCTCGACGGACAGCCGGCAGCGGCGGTTGCCGATGCCGAGTTGGCATTCCTGGACCGCATCGGCATGACCGAACATCTCTCGCCTACCCGGAAGAACGGTCTGGCGTCGATGGTCGATCAGATGAAGCGGTTTGGCGCCGCCTTCGCACGAGAAGACTGAATTCTGACTTAATCCGATACGATCATGGCACACGAAGAAAAGATCTCCAAAGAGGATCTCGAAAAGAATATCGTCGAGGCCATCCGCACGGTATACGACCCCGAGCTGCCGGTCAACGTGTACGACCTCGGCCTTATCTACGACGTCAAGATCTTCGACGACTACACGGTGCACGTCATGATGACGCTCACCGCGCCGAACTGTCCGGCCGCAGGCTTTTTGCCGGGCCAGGTAGAACAAGTGGTCCGCGAAGTCCCGTCGGTCGATGACGCCCGCGTTACGCTGACGTTTGACCCGCCGTTCACGCCGGACATGATGTCCGAAGAAGCCAAGCTCGAACTCGGCTTTATGTGATCGGATGATGTGCGGATGAGGCATGCCTCGACCATAGCGATGGCGCGCACGCTGCTTCAGCGTGGACGTGCGGGCGATGTTCTGCGGATGCTGGCGCCTCTGGCCGACAACGCCGCCGGCAGCGGAGATGTTGTCGTTCACGCGCTGTTGGCACGCACCTACCTACTCGCGTACGCCGACGTCGACCGAGCAGCGCATCATATACAGCTTGCGCACCACACCGATACGGCGGCGCCTGCATCCGCCGTTCGTGATTTGTGGGAAGGATGGCTCTGCGCCTGGCCTCATGCCGAGCACTTTCGTCCGGCTGTTGCACTGGCCCGTCTCCATCGAAGCCACGCGACGGCCGCCTCCTACGACGCGGAGACACGAACCTGGGCACACCTCGGGGGCGCGCTGGTCTACATCCTCCTCGATCAACCGCTCGCTGCAGAACACCTTCTCGGTCAAGCATCTGCCTCAGGATGGCTCCGGCACGACGGCGATGCCGCGTTCTGGCACGCGGGCCTGAGCGGGGCGCTCGCGGTCATGTGGAATGATCATGAGACGGCAGCCTCGGCAATCACCAGCATGGGTGCGCTCATAGAGGGATTGTCGTCGCCCTTGTATCGAAGCGCGCTTGACATCTTACGCGCTCGTGTCGCGCTCGAATCGGGTGCGCCGCTCGATGAGGTCGAGGCGAACTTGGCGCCGATCCTCGAATCGATGGATGATGACGTTCGCGGACCTTCGCTTCCATCGATCGAAGCGAGGTTGCTGCACGCAGACATCCAGCGCCGGCGTGGCAATGCGGAGTCGTTGCAGCGCCTCGTCGTCGAGGGAGATGCGCTGATGACGGCCATCCCGTTGATGCAACGCCGGATGGCGCACAGAAAGCAGCCGGCAGAACGCGTCTACGTCAGGCTTTCGGCGGTCGGATCGGCGGGGTTTACCGGCGGAAACTGGCCGGATGGAAGCCGTGTGACGTTGCCCTATTGGAACTCGCTGCCGCCACTGCCGGAAAATCCATTGCCAATGCTACTCACAGGCGAGCGTGGCACCGGAAAGAAGTATCTGGCGAAGCAGATCCATGCAGCCCTACGGCCCGGCGGTCCGTTCGTGGAGTTCGACTGCTCATTGGCAACAGCAGCGGAGTTCGAGCCCCGCCTCTTCGGTGCAAACAACGACGGCTTGTTGTACGAAGCCGAAGACGGATCAATTTTGATTCGCGAGATCGACGCCATGCCCGCCGGCATACAGCGAAAACTGGCTCGGTGGATGGAGGACGGTCCGATCGATGCCACCGTCATCGCGACATCATCTGTAAACGGATCGCGCCTCGTGGATACCGATGGGTTAGCGCCTGAACTCTACGAGGCAGTCGCCCGCCTGATGATCCACCTCCCCCCGCTCCGCGAGCGGCGTGAACAACTGCCGCTGCTGGTGGCCGACATCGCGGCAAGACTTCAGGCGCCGCATCTGCCTCCGGTCTCCGTCACCAATGATGCCCTTGAGGCCATCACCTCGTACACGTGGCCGGGTAATATCCGCCAGCTACACAATGAACTCGAACGGATGTTGACGCTCGTGTCGAGCGAGCCGGCACCGGTCATCACGCGAAGCGATCTGCCGCCTGAAATCATTGGCGCGCCCACAACCGCCCCGGCCGACTCTCCGACATTGCTCGACGATGTCTTAATGAGTGCCGAGCGCAGCGTGATCGAAAAGGTCCTTGGCTGGCACGCGGGGCATGTGTCGTCCGCGGCCGATGAACTCGGTTTGACGCGGCAGGGCCTGTACAAGAAAATTCGGCGCCTGGGTATCGACACATCCCGCTTCCAGGCCGTCGGCACGGAGTCGGCCGACGCTTGAACATGTTAGCTAATTATAATCACCAGACGTCGCAGACTAACTGAACGCGCATGCGCCTCGATCACGCCGCCATCATGACCACCTCGCTCGACGAAGCCCTCCGCTTCTATGTGGATCTGCTCGGCTTTCGCGTACGCGTTGTCGAGGAAGATCCGATCCGGAAAGGTCGTCAGCGGGCCATGTTGACCGACGTTGGCGAACGCGACGTGCTCGAGATCATCGAGATGCCCGAAATGGGTCACCCTGCGATACCCGGCCGAGGAGGCATCCATCACCTTGGCTTCCGCCTTCCCACGCGCCAATGGCAGGACCTTCGCTCTCGGATGGACGCTGCATCCTTTAGTTATCAAGAGGTCGAAGGGCGTCTGTTTGTGCGGGATCACGACGGCCTCGTGATCGAAATAGAGCAGGCGTAGTACCCGCACTGACCGCTACCGCTCGTATCGGACAAGCCTCACGCGGTTCGCGAGTTCGTTGGTGTCTTCCGCCCGCTCCGCCACGCCGCTCCTCTCCAGCAGGTCGCCGCACATCCGGATGGCATCGACAAGCGCATCGGCCAGCTTCTCATCCACGACGCCCTCTCTAATGCGTGCCACGATGCTCACCCAGTCGTCCGGGGCAACACGTGTGTTGATGCCGGTGTCGCCGAGGACTTCGATCCTATGCTCAAAGAGCGAAACGAAAATGAGGATGCCGGTGCGGCCGGCGGTGGCGAACACCTCTTCCTCGAGAAACGCACGCATCGCACGCTGGTGCACGCGCTCGACGATGTAGGCATCGCCCGCGAGCCGGCGGCGTAGCGCGGGAATCATCCGCACAAGTAGTGAACCCAGGGCAGCCCCCGCCAGCGCGATAATGATGGTGCCCCACGGCGTGTGCAGCCACGCTAATCCCCAACCCGTGTAGAAGCGGATCAGTACGAGAACGGCCGCGACAGCGATCATCGCCGTAAATACCGCCCCGCGCCAGTACGAGATCTCGTACGACGCCGATACATCGGTAACGCACGGCACGATCTCGGCCGAGGTGCGCGCTTCGGCTTCGAAAATGGCTGCTTCGATTCGATCCTTCTCGGCCGCGGTGAACAGGTTGATCATCAGAAGTGCAGGTTAAGATCGAGGCCGAAGGTACACATCGGCAGACAAATCGCACACCGCGCGCGTGGAGTACTTGCCGCCGACGTGATACCAGAGAGCGCTGACGACGCACCACATTTCGCGGACCGATCGTTCAGCGGTCTATCAAATTGTCCAGCGATCGCGCACGATGCCGATAAGAAACCACGATTCATCCTCCTGCTGAAAGACGAGCCGCAAACTCGCCCAATCCATCCCGCCGTACTCCTCACTTCCTTCGAGCGAGTACTCCACAAAGGCGATCTCGTCCGAATGCTCGACAGTTGAATCGATAAAGGCCTCCGGCACATTATTGATCATGCTGCCGGTGCGGATGACTTCATTGGGCTCGCCACGCTCGGCGTCACGGAAGTCGCGGTCGAGGATGTACTCGTCGAAGACCTCCGCCGCCGTCATGTTGATTGGGAAGCCCGTCCCGTCCTGATGACCCCACAGCCGCGTGGTTGTGTCGGCGCCGATCGAGGCGACTTCTTCTCGCGTCAAGACCACGTTCTCGCCGGGCTCCACGTAGGTATAGGCGGCAATCAGCACGCCGCGCTCAGGGTGAACGTATGGAGCGAGCGCAGCCCACTCCGCACTCGTCAGATGCTCATGTACAGCTTCAGCCTGCTCGGTGACGCTCTTACCCGCGAAGTCGGCTTCATCATTACACGCGGCCGCCGTCAGCATCAGCGACAGAATCCCAACAAGAACCGCAATCCCCCTTCGCATCATCAATCCGAACGCTGCTCCTGGATCATCTCGATGATCGCCGTGGCCTGGCCAACGATCGGCGAATCCGCATCCCCCAATTCACGCACCCGTTCGAATTCCTCGATGGCCTGATCGAAACGGTTGATCCGCATCAGGAAATAACCTCGATTGAAGACCGCCTGTAGGTGATTCTCATCCCGATCCAGGATATAGTTCGTCTCGTCGATCGCCCGCATGGGGTCGGATGCATCGTACTGCAGCGCCCAGGCCATGTTGGCACGGACGTCGTGATTATCCGGGCTGTGCTCCAACACGCGATCGTAGGCATCCACGGTCAGCTTGGCGATATCCGGCCGCAGCATCGGATTGGCCGTTTCCATCCAGTGGAAAAACAGGTCGCCGGCATCACGCCAATCGCTCGGGTGGTCGGTCTCCTCGGCGATGGCACGCGCTTCCACGGCGGCATGGTCCGGCAGGCCGGCCTCATAGAGCAGGTCGACCAGCTCCGTCTGCAGCGCGCGTCGTTCATCGAGCGGCGCCTGCGCCATCCGCTCGCGGAGGGCATCCGCGGCCGCCTGAACCTCCGGCGGAGGTGGCTCCGTGGCGGCATCTTCGAGCACCGCAAGCGCGGAGAGCGGCGCCACCGGCTCGGCACCGCCCGTCGTCACATTTTGCTTGCTGACAAGGGTGATGATGTAGAGCGCCAGGATGATGAGCACCCCGCCACCCACGAGCAGCGTAACCTGTTTGCCGACGTCCGACGGGTCGGTCGATGTCGATGTAGGCTCGGCAAGCTCGGGCTCGGCCGTTGGCGGCATCGTGGGACGCGCGCCCTCCGCCGCCGGTAGCGGCTTCCCACAGCCTGCGCAGAAGCGCGACCCCGCCGGATTTCTCCAGCCGCAATGATTGCAAAAGCGGTCGCCGTCCTGCGCTTCAGTAGAGGTTACGGCATCCTGCGCCGGTGTTTCGACATTCGAGCCGCAGAGGTCACACGTGGTCGCGCCGTGGGCAACGAGAGCGCCGCATTCGGGGCACGTCTTCTTCGATCGGGCCATCAGAGAGTAGAGGTTGCGTGCGTTAAGACGGTCTCAACTCTCTATCAGACGTGCGCGTTCGATGGTGGAGCGAAAATCCTTCGAGGGTTTAAAAACCGGAACGTTGCGTGCCGGAACCTGCAGCTCTTCGTTGGTGCGTGGATTCCGGGCCGTGCGTGCCGCGCGATGCTGCACCTTGAACGTCCCGAAGCCGCGAAGCTCGATCGATTCGCCTTCTTTCAAGGCTTCGATGACAACATGGATGAAGCCGTTGACAACGGCCTCCGTCTCAAGTTTGGTCAGGCCGGTGCCAATCGCAATCCGGTCAATGATGTCCGCTTTGTTCACTGGAAAAACTCCCCAATTGATGTGATGAAGTGGCGCTTAGTGTGCAGCCGGCCGATGCAGCAGGACACAAGCGGCCGTAGCCATTCTACCGCATGCACGCCGCCGACGATGTAGGGGAATCCCTTCCTTCTCGGCAGGTATGTGGCTGTAATCGGCTGCAGCGGATAGCGTTCCAGTGTTGCACAGACTGCCCAGAGTCTTCGATTTCCTTCGATAGAGATCAATAATCTGTCGCTCATCAGTCGGGCCAATCGGATCCTCGGCGGCCGCCTCGGCCTAAGATGAATCACAAAGCGCAACGCGGTCCATCTTCGCGTTAGCCTTCCGCACGTTATATTGCGCGCTTTCATGCCCGCATAGATTCGTCATCGCCGAGGACGGCCGCGTGCGAGCCAGTGAGTCAGGATCCTCGCATCACATTTGCCTCGGGATCTCGCCACCGACCGATCCGGCGTCCGCCACTGCCACACAACATCCCAAATATGAAACCCACTCTGGCTTCAGTTGCCATCCTTCTGGCCGCGCTGATGATTCTTGCGCCGTCGCCGGCTAACGCACAATCAGCGGGCGCCAACGGCGTGGTACCGGCGCCCGAAGCCCGGCAAAGTCCGCTCGCGCTGGCCACTTCCACCATCGACGGTGCGTACATCAAGGTCGTCTACGGCTCGCCCCGCATGCGCGGCCGCTCCATCTTCGGCGGACTCGTGCCCTACGGCAACGTGTGGCGCACCGGCGCAAATGAAGCCACTGAGATCACCTTCTCTAGGCCGGTGATTTTTTCGGGGCAACGCGTGGACGCGGGCACGTACGCCCTCTTCACCATCCCGGATCGGGATCAGTGGACCGTCATTCTAAATAACGGTCTTGGCCAGTGGGGCGCGTATGAGTACGACGAATCGCTCGACGTTGTGCGCGTCGCGGTCACGCCCGAACCTGCGGCCCAGCAACACGAGGCGTTTACCATCCGCTTCGACGACGACGAGGGGCGCCGGGCCACCACGCTTTCTATTGTGTGGGATGGTACGCGCGTGCCGGTTCGTCTCGAATCTGCCAATTAACATCAGCCGCGTCATCTCGAATACCGAATCGTACTGAGGATAGACTTCACATGGTTTCAAGTCGTTGGGAGGGGCTCGACATCCGAGCCGAGGGAACTGGAATTTCTGAACCGCTGAGTGAGCAGGTTAATTTGCTCGGCTCGCTTCTGGGCGACGTCCTGCGCGAGCGGACGGGCAAAGAGGTGTTTGACCTGGTCGAGCAACTTCGTACGCTTTGCAAAGAGGCCATCCGCCAGGACGACCCGAAACTGCGTGATGAGGCGCTGGCGATCATCCGCGACCTCACAGAGGACGTCTTGGGATGGCTCCTCCGAACGTACACGGCATTTTTCCACCTCATCAACCAGGCAGAACGGCAGGAAATCATCCGCATCAATCGTGAGCGCGCGCGCCGGGCGTCGGGCCTGCTCGACGAAGAGGGGCATCCGTCGCCGCTGCTTTCGCGCCTGACGGAGCTTCCATCCCCCACACAAGTGCCGCGGAAGGAATCGCTCGACGAAGCGATCTCGATGCTGAAGAAGGCGGGCATCTCGTACAACGGCGTCCGCACGCTCATCGAGAAGATGGACATCCAGCCGACGTTCACGGCGCACCCCACCGAGGCGCGGCGGCGCAGCATCCTGTACAAACAGCAGGCGATTGGCAAGCGCCTCGAGCAACTGCGCGACGTCCGGCTGATCCCATCGACGCTCGATGAGATCCTGACCGACATCCGCAATCAAATTGCGCTGCTTCTTACAACTGACGCCATCCGGAGCGAGCGCCCGACCGTTGAGGACGAGATCGATCAGGGGCTGTACTTCTTCATGAACACGGTGTGGGAGACCGTGCCGGCGATCATGCGGGATGTTCAGCGCGCGGTCTACCGCCACTACGGCGAGAAATTGCCGCTGCCGTCGTTCCTCCGTTATCGCACGTGGATCGGCAGCGACCGTGACGGCAACCCGAACGTCACGCCGGACGTGACGCGCGCCGCTTTTCGGCGCCAGCGGAGTCTCGCGCTCATGCAGTATTACGAGCAACTGCGCGATCTGAGACGGGAGCTGAGTCTGTCTGAACGACAGGTGCCCACACCGGACATCCTTGCTGCGTCGCTCGAGAAAGATCGCAACGACGGCATAGTGTGGGAGGAGGACCTGCGCACGTACGGGCACGAGCCTTTCCGGCAGAAGATCACCTTCATGATGGAGCGGCTGCAGCGGCTCGGTGACGGTGACCTCGAGGCCTATAGCTCTGCGCGCTTTACAGAGGACCTGAAGGTGGTGGAGGACAGCCTGCACGCATGCGATTTGTCTGACCTGGCCGACAGCGGCGTGCTCTTCAATCTGCGCGTGCGCGTGGCTGTGTTCGGCTTCCACGTGGCAGCCCTGGACATCCGCCAGCACAGTGCCGTACATGAGCGCGCGGTAAGCGAGCTGTTCGCCCAGGCGGGGATCACGGCTGATTACGCGTCGATGCCGGAAGACGAGCGCCTGGAGCTGCTTGCGAAGGAGATCCAAAACCCGCGGCCGCTCCTGCCGCGTCGGTTCGAGGTTTCGCCACAAACGCGCTCGGTGCTTGAGACGATGGAAGTCATCGCGGAGATCGTCGAAGCCGAACCCGCGGCTATGGGCGGTTACATCGTCAGCATGACGCACCAGCTGAGCGATCTGCTGGAGGTAATCTTACTCGCGAAAGAAGCAGGGCTGGTGCAGACGTCCGACGCCGGCGTCTACTGCCCGTTTGATATCGTCCCGCTCTTCGAGACGGTCGAAGACCTGCAGCACTGTGCCGGTTTCATGGACAAGCTGTACAAGCACGATGTCTACGCGGGCCAGCTCGAAGCCCGCGGCCGCTTTCAGGAGATCATGCTCGGTTACTCCGACAGCAACAAGGACGGCGGATACTGGATGGCCAACTGGGCGCTGCACCTGGCCCAGCGGGATCTCGGCCAGATCTGCCGTAAGCACGCCGTCGACTTCAGGCTTTTCCACGGCCGCGGCGGGACGGTTGGCCGAGGCGGTGGCCGCGCTTACAAAGCCATCTTGTCGATGCCGCCGGTCGTCCATAACGGCCGAATCCGTTTTACCGAACAGGGCGAAGTCATCTCCTTCCGCTACGCCTCCACGCCAATCGCGCACCGCCACCTCGAACAGGTGGTCTATGCCGTGATGCTGGCGACGAGCGGCCACTTCGGCCGCGGCTCGTCACAACCGCTCGACGAGGTCACCACGATGCTCGATGAGATCTCGGATGAAGGGATGAAGGCCTATCGAGCGCTGATTGATCATCCCGACTTCTGGGCGTGGTACACATCGGCGACGCCGATCGAGCACATCAGTAACTTGCCGATTGCGTCGCGGCCGGTGTCGCGCGGGTCGACGAGTGAGGTTGATTTCGAAGGACTCCGGGCGATTCCCTGGGTCTTTGCCTGGACGCAGACGCGGTATGTGATTCCGGGATGGTACGGAACGGGGCACGCGCTGCAGACCGTGGTCGGTGAGGATGCGGAGCGGCTCGAACTGCTGCGCGCTGCGTACCGCGAGTGGCCCTTCTTCCAGGCAGTGCTCGATAGCGTGCAACGCGAGATGAGGCGTGCCCGGCTCGAAACGGCGGCATATTACTCGCAGCTCACCGGCCAGGACGTGATTCATCCGATGATCATTGACGATTACGAAGCGGCCAAGCGCATGATTCTGGCGATCACGGAGCAAGATGCGTTGCTTGACAATGCAGCGGTCATCCAGAAGTCGATCGACCTCCGGAATCCCTATACCGACGTCCTCAACCTTATCCAGGTTGAGTTGATGCGGCGGTTCCGTGAGAGCCCGGAGGAAGCGCGCGACGAAAAACGCGACATGCTCTATCTGAGCATCAACGGCATCGCAGCGG
>CAZRTY010000031.1:0-15150 GCA_964603055.1 uncultured Rhodothermales bacterium
ATCGATCGCCAGTGGTATGGGTGGCTGGACTACTTTCGTATCTTCTCAGACATCCGGCCCGATTCGTGGCTAAGACTATCGGCCGAGGCGGAGCGTAATAATGTGCTGCTGATTGAGCGCAGCACATACGAAGACGTTATGGATTACCTGCCTTGATATTTGCCATTCCTGCGATTACTCGGATGCCAGACCCGTCGCAATTCGTCGTCACAACCCTCACCTCGGTAAATTGATCATGCGTAAACCGTTGGGCTACATGGGGTGGGGGAAGGGCGAACGATTACCTACCGGGTGCCAGTCGACCGTATAAAAAAATACGCCTAACCCGTTGCGTATAACGAGTTAGGCGTATCGTCAGTTGATCCCGGCTGGGACGCTAACGAGGTGCACCCTCAATTAGTTGATGCTGATCTCGCGCGGCTTGCTCTCTTCGGCTTTCGGAACGGTGACCGTCAGGACGCCGTCGTTGTACTTCGCCTCGATCTTGGCGACGTCGACCGACTGCGGCAGCTTGAACGAGCGGTCGAAGCGACCGTAGGAGCGCTCAACGCGGAGGTAGTTGTCCTCTCTCTCTTCGTTAGCGTGCTTGCGTTCGCCGCTGATCGAAAGGATGCCATCCTGATAGTTGATCTTCAGGTCGTCCTTTGAAACGCCCGGTACATCAACATGAACCAGGTACGCATCATCGTTGTCGATCACGTCGACCCGCGGCGCCCATGCGGTCGCCCCGGAGTTGCCATTTGCGGCGCGAACGGGAAAAAAGCCGTCGAACATCCGGTCGATCTCACGCTGCATTCCGCGTAGATCCGAAACAGGGCTGAATCTGATAAGGTTTGTCATAGCTATAATCGGGTTTAAGTTGATCGGGTACTCATCGTACTTGCCCGATTATATCTACAACAGCGGTGCCAACCGCCTTTACACGGTCAATAAGGCGGTATTGGTCGTGCCTTACCCACATCCTGACATACCCGTCAGACGGCCTGTCTGAGTACCTCCGCCACGGTTTCAGACCGGGCGCGGCATCTCGTCAGACGGCTGATGAAATGTCAGCCGCAGACGGCGGGCACGATCGTCCCGGAGGCTTCGCCGAATCCGATTCGGTAGCCGTCCCCATCACAAAAACCACGCATCGTTACGGTATCGCCGTCTTCAAGGAACGTGCGCCGAATGCCGTCGAGGTCGAGTGGCCGTTCGCCGCGCCAGCTGAGCTCGAGCAAGCTGCCGTAGCTGTCGGGCGTGGGTCCGCTGATCGTCCCGGAGGCGAGCAAGTCGCCCGGCCGGATGTTGCAGCCGTTTGACGTGTGATGCGCCAACTGCTGTGCCATGCTCCAGTACAAGTGGCGGAAATTCGACCGGCAGATTGTTGTGGGGGATTGACCGGTCGCCGGTTTCAATTCAACCTCGAGCCTGATGTCGAACGTGGATGGCTGTTTCCCGCGCAAGTAGGGGAGCGGCCTGGGATGTTGCACGGGGCCGGCCACCCGGAAGGGCTCGAGCGCATCAATGGGCACTACCCATGGCGATATCGTTGTAGCGAAGCTCTTCGCGAGAAACGGACCAAGCGGCACATACTCCCAGCGCTGGATATCGCGGGCGCTCCAGTCGTTGACGAGCACGAGGCCAAAGATGTGGTTCTCGGCGTCATCCACGGCGATCGATCGTCCGAGTGGATTCCCCGCGCCGGTGAAGAAACCCATCTCGAGCTCGAAGTCGAGCAGGCGCGATGGGCCGAAAGCGGGTGGATCATCACCTTTCTGTGTCTGTCCGCACGGCCTGACGATCTCCGTTCCCGATAGTATCACGGAACTGGCGCGGCCGTGATAGCCCACCGGCAGATGCAGCCAGTTCGGCATCAGCGCGTTCTCGGCACCGCGAAACATCGTGCCGACGTTCGTTGCGTGCTCGCGCGATGAATAGAAGTCTGTGTAGTCGCCGATGCCGGCGGGGAGCAGCATCTCGGCATCGCGCCGCGAGACGAACGCCTTCTGCCTTAGCGCGGCGTCGTCCCGGAGCTTCGGGTTCTCGGCGGTGAGCAGCTCGACCAGCGCTAGGCGCACGTTCGACCAGGTTGCCCTGCCAAGCGACATAAACGCGTTAAGCGTGTTCTGCGCAAACGGCCGCTGCGTTTTGACCAGCGGATCGTCAAACAAATTAGCCGCCTCGAGAACGGAGAGGTCGAGGATAAAGTCGCCGATGGCCGTGCCCACGCGAGGTTCGCCGCCCTGCTGCGGCCGGAACACGCCGTACGGAAGGTTCTGGATTGGGAAGGGTGAATCCGGGGCGACGTCGACGAAAGAGCGGACATCCGCCCCGATCACAACTTTATCCATGATAACAGGCGGCGTGGTTAGGATGAGGAGTTCTAATGCAGAAGGAAATCAGGAAGTCGGGGCATCGGGCAGCCAGCCGAGCTCTCGCAAATCGTCACGCGGCTCGTCGAAGCTGCAGCTCCCAAACGAGATGAAGAAGCTCCGGGCGTCGTCGATCTGGTGGGATGTGGCCGCGAGGTGCTTCCACGCCAGGCCATCCTCCGAGACATGAAATGATTCTGCGGATGTATCGTCGATGATCAGCCGTAGGTCGTCGTCCTCGAGGCCATGAACCTGTCCTAGGATTGCAGCCGCCATCACATTCACAAAGCCATGCATCATCACATCCAGCTCCGGCCGGTAGTGCCGGATGGGATGGTGGAGGCCTGCCGTCGCTTTGAATGGGACCTCATACTCGAGGCACGTTGTGATGAAGCGCGCCATGTCGGAAGGAGCGGGGAATAGCTCGGCGCTGAGCCCGCCCGCCCGAATCTTGAGTCCGAAGTTGGCGCCGTCATTGTTCGCCGACCGCACCACGGAGGCGATATCGCGAAGAAGGGATACCGCATCCGGCGTCCATGGCACTTCAAAGAAAACAGGGTCTGCGCTGCGCTCCCCATCGGCGAGCACGTCGCGGAAAGCGGCGACCACATCCCCGGCATTCAAATCCGTTCGAAGGGCCAGCGACGTCTCGATCATATCCCCGCGAAGTGTGCCGGCCGTACCGGCTTCCGCAGATTGAATCGCGGCAACCGCCTTCCGCAGAACGTCCTGTGGCCGCTCATCCTGACCTCCGACGAGTACGGAGAGGCCAACCCGCGAGGGCGCCTCAGCTCGATGACACAGCGCGGTGAGATCCGGCAACTGCTCCGCCCGAATCACAAAACGTGACAGCATCCAGGCGTCCGAACCCTGCTGATACCGAAGATAATTGGTGAAGGCGTCCGCGAGCGGGAGTCGAGCCGGTGGGAAGAGACCGGCGTAGTCGACGACGTCTTTGAGCAGCGTGAGGAGCGTATTCTGCGTCTGAGTTCGGGGTATGGCGGACATCGGGACGGATGTACAGGTTTACCAGAGAGGTGTCACGGGCGTGGAAAGCGCTTCCAAGTGGGCAGTTCCATTGGTTACATAGGCGCGATTTGACCGAATTACCCTTGTAAGACCTTGATTGCAATAGTAGCTTTCGGGGCGAGAGCGGATGTTTTGCCTGGCCGTGTTGCTTAATCAAAATACGCGTCCTGGTTGCTGTGCCGGTCGTGGTCGCGGTTTGTTCGGCGTCCGGACTGTGCATGGTGGTTTTCCGTTCAATGCTCGCGATCTGCCACGTAATCGTATATAGCGCGATATCAGCCTTATGAAACGCTTTTCCTTCATCTCGACACTCGTTCTGGGAGCGCTCCTTGTAACGAGCATCGCCGGTTGTGCCGGTGATCCTTATCTGGAGGGTGCGAGAACCGACCTCCAGAACCAGAATTATGCAGGCGCGCTCGAGAACATCGACACGGCGCTCGCTGAAGATCCGAATAACGCCGTGGCGCTGGAGCTTCGCGGTCGCATTCTTCAGGAGCAGTCTGAGACGGTTGCCGATCCCGCCCAGCGCGAGGCAATTATCAGAGACATGATGGAGTCGTATGACCGTGCGGCTCAGATCGACCCGTCGATGGCGCTCCTGATCGATCAGCGTCTGCAGATCGCGTGGGCGACTGAGCTTCAGGAAGGCATCGAGGCCTTCAACCGCGGCGCAGAGGACGAGTCAGCGTACCTGTCTGCCGCTGCGCACTTTGCGAACTCGACGATCATTGCTCCGGACTCGCTTGGCGGCTACATCAACCAGGCCTACGCGTACATGAACGCGAACCGGCTGGCCGAAGCCATCGCTCCGATGGAAGAAGGCATCCAGCGGGGTGACGACGCGCCCGAGAACTACATCCGCCTTGCGAGCCTGTACTCGGCTACGAGCCAGCCCGATGAGACCATTCGCGTGCTTCGCGAAGGCCTCGAGCGGCATCCGGGCGACCAGGACATGCAGTCTCAGCTGCTGAACGCCTTTGTCATTGCCGACCGTCTTGACGACGCGATGCAGGAGTACGCAGGGCTCGTCCAGGCCGACCCCAATAACCGCTTCTATCAGTACAACTATGGCTCTCTGCTCCTCGAAGCCGAGCGTTATGATGATGCCATCACGCACCTGAGAGAGGCCACGCGCCTCGACCCGTATTACGGATCGGCCCACTTCAACCTTGGTGCAGCGTACATCAACCAGGCGGTAGACGTCCGCGATCGCATTAACGAAGTTGACGATGCGCTTCGTGCCGAGCGCGCCTCGCTGTCGCGCGAGGAGATCCAGCGGCGTGAGGCCGAGATCGAGTCTCTCGTACGGCAGCAGCGCGAACTGTTCGCCGAGGCGGTCGGCCCGCTCGAGCAGGCTCTCGATCTGGCATCCGGCGCATACTTCGAAGTGAGCGGCACGCCGAGTCTTGGCTTCACCGCCCAGCTTTCCGGCACGTCGGCCCGAGATGGCGGCGACCTGTCCCGCACGTACGAGGGCTTCACGCCGGCTGAGGTCTACGTTGGTGAGGGCTCGGTTTCAGGTACGTTCACCAAGTCGAATCCGGAGGGTGAGCTGCGGGTGAGCCTGATTGCCGGCAACAACCAGATTGCCACCGATGTCTCGGCCGAAGGTGATCCTTCGCCTGTTTCGATCAGCGAGAACGTCGGTCAGGTTGGGCTGCAGGGGAACAACACGGCGAACATCTGCCAGGCGCTGTTCTCAGCCTACATCCAGACGAACCAGCAGGATAAAGCCGAAGATATTGCAGACTGTGCCGGTTTTGGCGACGATATGCAGTAAACCCGGTCTTGATTGAGCCGTAGTATGAGGCCCGGACCGTGATCGGTTCGGGCCTTTTTCTGTTTCTCCGTTCAGCTAAAGAGCATCATGGAGTCGACACCCGTAGAATTGACGTACGGATTCGGTACGCGCGCTATCCACGCCGGCCAGGAGCCGGATCCCACCACCGGCGCGATCATGACGCCTATTTATCAGTCGTCGACGTTCGTTCAGGAGGCGCCGGGTAAACACAAAGGGTATGATTACGCCCGCGTTTCGAACCCGACGAGGACCGCGCTCGAGGAAAACCTGGCGGCGCTCGAAGGTGCACGTCACGGTATCTGTTTCGCCTCTGGCGTGGCGGGGACCGATGCCATCATCAAGTCGCTGCGTCCGGGTGACCACGTGATCGCGGTGAACGATCTGTACGGGGGCACATATCGGCTTTTCAAGCAGGTCTATGAGCCGTTCGGTATCGAGTTCTCGTTCGTTGACATGACGGATATCGAGGCTACCGAGGCCGCGATCCGAGATTCGACGAAGGTCCTGTGGCTGGAGACGCCGACAAATCCGTTGCTGCGGATTATCGATATCGCCGCGGTGTCTGATCTGGCAGCCGCGCGCGACATCGATGTGGTGGTCGATAACACGTTCGCCTCGCCATATTTACAACAGCCGCTGGCGCTGGGTGCGGATATCGTCCTGCACAGCGCGACGAAGTACCTGGGCGGCCACTCTGACGTCATTGGCGGCGTGGTTTGCACGAATGACGATGAGTGGAACGAGAAGCTGCGGTTCCAGATCAAGTCGACTGGTGCAGCGCCGGGGCCGTTCGATTGCTTCCTGACGCTCCGTGGCACGAAAACGCTGCATCTGCGGATGGAGCGGCACTGCCAGAATGCACGCCGGATTGCCGAGTATCTGAACGAGCATCCCAAGGTGGCGAAGGTGCATTATCCCGGCCTCCGTTCTGATCCCGGTTATGCCATCGCCCGAGATCAGATGAAGGATTTCGGAGGCATGGTGTCGTTCTCACTCAAGAACGACACGCAGGAGAATGCCGTGAAGCTGTTGACGTCGACGAAGATCTTCGCGCTGGCGGAAAGTCTGGGCGGCGTCGAGAGTTTGATCGAGCATCCGGCGACGATGACGCACGCCTCAATACCGGCGGAAGTACGTCACGGCGCCGGTTTGCATGACTCACTGCTCAGACTTTCGGTGGGTGTCGAGGAGATCGAAGACTTGATTGTGGATCTCGACGAGGCGCTGGCGGCGGTCGGCGGCTGAGTTACGACGAGAGGGTGGCCAGGGTAGAGGAGGTGCTTCGGATTGCATGCGGTTCGGGCGTAGCGGTAAAATCTTGCCGTCAAGTTAACGCCTGAGAGCCGCAGGTCAGGGCGGAAGCTCAGGCCGTCCCGGCGCACGACCGCGGAAATAGCGGGGGCCTTACCCGGTTCATCCCCCAAATAAAAAAGCCGCCTGGCCGGCGGCTTGTATTGGACACGCGACGGCCGCCGATCTACCTGCAGACGGCGGCCGTTGGTGTATTAAAACGACAGGACCTCGCGCAGGCCTTCGACGACGTCTTCATCCTGGGGAAGGACAACGCGCTCGAGGCTCTCGGCGAAGGGAATCGGCGTGAACGCACCCGCCACGCGCTTGATCGGCGCGTCGAGGTGGCGGAACGCTTTGTCGGCGATCTGTGCGGAGATCTCCGCGCCGAAGCCCGCGAACTCATGATCTTCGTATAGAACGAGCGCCCGGTTCGTCTTTTCGATGGAAGCCAGAATGGCGTCGGTGTCGAGGGGCACGATGGTGCGAAGGTCGATGATCTCGACGCTTACTCCTTCTTCCTTCTCGAGCTTCGCGGCTGCGTTGAGCGCCTTGTAGACCATCATACCGTAGGTGATGATGGAGACGTCGGTGCCTTCCTTGACAACGCGCGCCTTGCCGAACGGCAGGTAGTAATCGGCCGAAGGCTCGGGCGAGCGTGCGGCAGCCATCCGATAAAGCGCTTTATGCTCAAGGAACAGGACGGGGTCCTGCATCCGAATGGCCGTCTTAAGCAGTGCTTTGGCGTCGGCAGCGGTGGAGGGGAGGGCGATCTTGAAGCCCGGCATGTGGCCGAACGTGGCCTCGATGTTCTGCGAATGGCAGAGACCGCCGTGGATATATCCGCCCACCGGCACGCGGATGACCATCGGGTTGGCCCATTCGTTGTTCGAGCGATAGCGGAACGGTGCGACCTGGTTCCGCAGCTGCTGAAGCGCAGGCCAGATATAATCGCCGAACTGGATCTCGACGACCGGCTTGTAGCCGGACGCGGCGAGCCCGACGGCGGTGCCGATAATCGATGCCTCGGCGAGCGGTGAGTTGAAGCAGCGGTCCTTGCCGAAATCGGCCGTCAGGTTGCGCGTGGCCGTAAAGACCCCGCCCTTGCCGCCCGCCACGTCTTCGCCGTATAGGAGCACGCGGTCGTCGCGGCTCATCTCTTCGCGCAGCGCGTGGTTGATGGCATCGACCATGACGATCGTTTCGCCGGCGTCTTCGTTTTGCTCGAACTCGATGTCGAGATCGCCTTCGTAATAGACATGCCGCAGCGCAGTTTCGGGATCGGGGTCGGGCCGCGTGGCTGCCCATGCAGCCGCCTTGTCGACCTCCTTATGTACCTCCGCCTTCATCTTCTCGGCGTCGGCCTCGGTCAGAATACCCGCCTCGATGAGCGCCATTTCCATCCGCGCAATCGGATCGATCTGCCGGTCGGCTTCGAGTTCTTCGGGTGTGCGGTATTTGGTGTGGTTATCTGATGACGAGTGGGGAAGGAGCCTCACAACGTCGGCCACGATGCAAACGGGGCCATCGCCGCGGCGCATACGTTCGACCGCAGCCTTCACGACAGATGCCGTGCGAAAGAAGTCCGTGCCGTCGACGCGGGCACGTGCCACGCCTTCGTAACCCGCGGCGAGCTTATAGGCCGACCCGCCGGCGGTTTGTTCGGTTACCGGGACCGAGATCGCATACTTATTGTCCTGCACGAAGAAAAGAACCGGTGCCTTGAGCCGCGCGGCCCAGTTCATGGCCTCGTGGAAATCTCCCTGCGAGGTCGCGCCTTCGCCGCTGGAAGCATATACGAACGCATCTTCGCCGCGGCGCTGCACCGTCATGGCCATGCCGAGCGCCGGCAGGAACTGCGCGCCGACGGACGACGAGGTCGTCATGATGTTGAGATCCCTCATGCCGTAATGCTCCGGCATCTGGCGTCCGCCCGAGTTCGGGTCCTCGGCCTTCGCCAGGTGGGCAAGCATCACCTGCTTCGACGTCTGGCCGAGCATGAGCGTAGTGCAGAGGTCGCGGTAGTACATCGAGAACCAGTCGTGGCCCGGCTTTGAGTACAGTCCGACCGCCGCCTGCGCGGCCTCGTGACCGGCGCATCCGATATGGAAATGACCCTTGCCCTGTTTGAGCAGGGTCATCATCTTCTCGTCGAGCCGGCGCGAGAGCAACATCGTGCGGAAGACACGCAGCAGATCGTCGCGCTCGAAGTCGGCCGGCGTCAGCATTTCGATATCGAAATCGCCCTCGTAATCGACAGTCGGTATGTCCTGCAGGTCTGCCACGTGGTAGCCGTTGTGGTCGAGCTCTTCAACCGGAAGCGCTTCTACGCTTTCCTGTTTCTTGGTCCTAGTGTTCTTCCTTGCTTTCGCCATACGAATCTAACATGGTGAGTAAGCGCTGACGACGAACAGTATGCGCCGAGGGAGAATCTCGGGCTGTGCCGGTCAATATCCGCACAGACTGGATACAATGGCCGTCGGTTGGTCGTTCCTGTGATCCCCACGAAGATGGAAGGAAGTGAGGCAGGATCGACGTGGCACCAACGTGATGTACTACAGGATAGGCGGGTATCGGCTGACAGGCAAACGGGCGGCCGCCGGCCAGGCTATCAGTCGTCGACCAGTTCGTCTTCGTCCACGTAGGGCAGCTCAAACCAGAAGCGTGAGCCACGCCCCAGCGTGCTCTCCACGTGAATCTGCTCGCCGTGCGCCTGAATGATCTGCCGAACGATGCTCAGGCCCAGGCCCGTTCCTCCGCTTTTGCGCGAGCGGTCGGGATCCACGCGGTAAAAGCGCTCAAAGATGCGGTCGAGGTGATCTTCGTCCATACCTCGCCCGTTATCGACCACTTCGATGCGGACCTTCTCGAGATGACGCCGGAGCCGGCACCTCACCGCGCCTGCGTCTGAATAAGCGATGGCGTTATCAATGAGGTTAATGAGGACCTGGCGGATGCGGTTGCGGTCGGCGCGTACGAATAAGTGCTTGTTATCGTAGACGAGCTCGATGTTTTTGCGCTCGGCTTTGGGGCGCAGCATCTCGACCACTTCATCGAGCAACTCCTGGAAATCGAAGACGCTCAGCCGGATGAGATCCTCTCGGTACTCGAGGCGCGCAATCTCAATCAGGTCTGAGAAGAGGCTGTTGAGGCGCTCGAGGTTGACGAGGCCTTTTTCGGCATAGCGTTTACGGACCTTCTCGTCGAGCGAGGGCGACCCAAGCGCTTCAAGGTAGCCGCTCACGGCAAAGATTGGATTCTTGACCTCGTGCGAGACGTTGCCGATGAACTCGTTCTGGAGCTGAGCAAGGCGCTCGAGCTCGGAAATCTTCTGCCGGTACGCCTCCGACATTAAGTTCAGTCCCCGTGCGACGTCATGGAATTCCTGCGCGCGCGTCTCCACGCGGATCGACTCGTCGAGGCTTCCCTCGGCAACCCGCAATGCACTGTCACGAATGGCCAGCAGCGGGCGCGTAACCTGGTTGGCTGCGATCCAGCTACCCAGGATCGCCAGCAGGAGCGCCATGGTCATACCCGCTACGAGCGCCACTTGCATCCGGCGCACGAGCGAGAGCAACTGCGGCTCGGGTTGGCCAATGCGAACGGCCGCACCGAGCTGTGGCCGGTACAGCTCGATATACACGCGGCGCGACAGCGGCCCGCTTCGTTGCTCGAAGTAGAGGACCGGTTCATCGGCCGATACCCTCATGGTCGTGCCGACGGACGCAACAGAAGGCGTGTCGGGCGGACGAACATCGAGGTACACCGAGTCTGGCCCGATGATCATCAGCTCGAGCTCCGAGAACCGGCTGATGCCTTCTAGAATGGCGCCGAGGTTTCCATCGTCACGCCGCCGCTCGATCAGCTGAGCCGCACGCTCCGCCTGCTGGTAGAGGTGCTCCTCGGTCGCGACCTTCTTGTCGTTCTGGATGACGACGGTCACATACACGCCGACGCCAAACACAGCCGCGCCGATGAACAGCGCGAATGTTCGCACCAGCCATGTTTGTGTAGAAGCTCGGGCCGGAAAGATCCATGACCCGAGCTTCAGGTACCACCTCATGATTCGGCGTCGCCGTGGCAAGCTTATGCCCGATTACTGCGAGAGATGCTATTCTTCGGGCGAGCCGTCCTTTACGAACCGGTAGCCCACGCCGCGAACCGTCTGGATGTGCCTGGCGAAGGGGCCAAGCTTCTCACGCAGGTTTTTGATGTGCGCATCGACCGTCCGCTCCGTGACCATCATGGCATCCTGCCAGATCGTCTCCAGGAGCTGCTGGCGCGTGAACGCCTTGCGCGGGTGCCTGACGAGGTAGCGGAGCAGCTCAAACTCGGTCAGCGTAAGCCCGAGGTCTTTGTTGTCGAGCGTAGCCCGGTATTCGTCCTCGAATATCGTGAGGTTGTCAACCTGCAGAATGCGGCTTTCTTCGACACCCGAGCGGCGAAGAACGGCCTTCACATGGGCGACAATGACCTGCGGAGAAACAGGCTTGGTGAGATAGTCGTCGGCGCCGAGCATCAAACCGCGCACCTGGTCTTCTTCCTCTGTCTTTGCACTGAGGAAGATGATGGGGATGGTTTCGGTCTCAACTCTCGAGCGGATCTGTCTGCACACATCATATCCGTCGAGGTTAGGCATCATCACGTCCAACACCACCAGGTGGGTGTTGCCGTCAACCTTAGAAAGGGCCTCCTCACCGTCGTACGCGGTGTCGACGTTGTATCCTTCCTGACGAAGGAAATGACTTACGACCTCGACGACGTCCTCCTCGTCGTCAACTACCATAATGTTGATGTCGGAAGGATCCGAAGGTGTGATCATTATCTAAGCGCTATAGGTGTAACAGGAAAGCGAATCCGCTCGGCTGCGCCCTATCTATTAACAGGTGCGCCGAAAGATCCACACGGGCATACCGCAGCGCTATACGTCGGGATCCTCGTCTGTGAATGCGTTGACATTCTCGACGCCTTCTGCACCGGCGAGCGCGCGGGTTAAGATCGGCGTCTGCACCTTACTCTTCAAGTCCACTTCATAAACGAGCTCGGTGGCCTTGTCCCGGTTGCGCACCTTGGAGCTCAATAGCTTGTGCCGCTTTGTGTACTTATCGAATATGGCTTCGTATGCCGGCGCTCCGCCGTCCGTCGACTGGTAGGTAAAGTGGAGAACGAGATCGCGCCTGTTGATGGAAGCAAAATTCGTCCGCGCGAGCAATAGAATGGTGAGGCCAATGATAATGGTGCTCAAAAGCGCCAACTGTCGATAGCCTACGCCCGCTGCCAATCCGATCGACAAGGAGAAAAAGACGAAGACAATGTCTTGTGTGTCTTTCAGGGCGGTGCGGAACCGGATGATCGACATGGCGCCGACCAGTCCGAAGGCCCGGGCGAGGTTGTTGCCGATCACCATCATGACGACCGAGGTGATCATCGCCAACAGAATCAAGCTGCGAACGAAAGACACCTGGTAGGTGGCTCCCTTATGCGTCCATCTGTAAAAATAGGTGATGATAAGCCCGCATAAGAACGAGACCATCAGGTTCGCCACAATCTGCCCGGCATCGAGCGAAAGTACGGTCAGGTCCTGGATGTCGGTGAACATAAGCGGCTGCTAAATGCTATGCGGCAGCAGAGAGTAGTCTCGCCGACGTAAGTAAATTCTTGCGACCGTGCTGCACTACATCATGGGTGTCGAGGCAGATGCAGTATTTCGATAAGGCCTGCTTCTTCAGGTCGTACTCGGCCAGCCATCTGCGTACCCAACGTGGGAATCCGCGGCCGCGATCTGATTTCACTTCAAGAATCGTATGATCGGGTAGCGCAGGAACGACCTCGTCCTCACAGTACAAGTCGTCGAGGGACGGGTAACACGTGCTCCGCAGGTTCATGTCGAACGTGATGCGAAGCGACGTCCCGAACTTGCAGACGTAGGGCTCGCGCTCATAGATCACACACTCGACGGGAAGCATCGACTGCCGGTGGAAGTGGAAAAAGAACTTCCGTGCGTCTTCGACGCTGCGTTTGTCGAGGTAAACGTCATCACCTGCGCCGTTCTCGAATAACGGGGCGAGATCTTCGTACGCGAGCAGTGCCCGGTCTTTCGAGATCATGATGTTGCTCTTTCGCTTGATCTCGAGGAAGACGTTGCTTCCCGGCCCGCCTTCGTTGTAGCCGCGAATACGGAGCTTTTTTCGCTCCTTGATCCCTTCGTCTTTTTCGTGGTAGCACGTCAGATTGGGCGAGTCGAAGTAGATACTTCTAACCGTATAGCCACCGCGCTCCTCAGCGTAGGGGTCAAGCGTCATATACGGACGCAGCCTTGCTCGGAATTCGCCGAGCATGTAGTTCGGCACGAGGTACTTGTACTCGAACCGCATGATCTACGATAGGAGGGAGGAGAAAAACCGCCTGACGTGATCGGAGAGGCTACGCGTCGCGCCTTCCACGCGGCACCGTACCGGCAGCCCGATCAATTCGCGGTCGGCCACATCCTCAAGCTCTGCAACCGCGATGGCAATGGGGCGCCCTTGGAGGACGCGAGCCGTACGATCGACTTCTAGAACCTCGGCGCGAAGCGCGTTACCGTGGCCGGGGATGCGTACTTCGACGCCATTCCCTGCGCGAACCTCGGAATGACTGCTCCAGGCGATGGGGATGAGGATGATGTGGCGCTGGGCGTCCGACAAAATGAGCAGCGTGTCGGCCGCGAAGCTGCGCCTGATCGTGCCGTCGATCGGAGCCGTGAGTGTAAGCAACGACTGCCGTTCCTCGAGTGTGCGGATCTCCCGCTCGAGCGATGCAATCCGCGCGCGCTCCAACTCAATTTGTTCAGGCTGTGCACCCGTCAAGGCCGACTGGAGCTGCGCCTGCGCAATCGACAAATTGGCTTCCGCTAAGCCGAGTTCGCCCGCGGCGATTTCGTACTCCTCATCTGATATAAACCCGTTGGCGCGTTGAGGCTCGATGCGGCCCATGAGTTGTTGCCGGCGTTTGAGTTCGACCTCGGCGTAGCGAACGCGCTGCCTGGCCTCTTCAATCACCGATTCTTTCTGAGCGGCAAGTGCGAGCTGAAGCGAGGCACGCGCAGTTTCAATTTCCCCCTTCAGTTGGGCAAGCCGCAGCTCCGTGGTGTTGGAACTGAGGTAGCCGATCGTGTCGCCGGCCGCAATCAGCCCAATGCCAGTGACACGCCGCGTGAGGTGGAAGCGCACGTTATCGCCCCGCTCGAACTGCGAAACGCTATATGCCTCGGCGGCTCCGGTGAGGTAATTGATGAGGGACGACTGAAGGTTGCCGTCGCTGTCCTTGACGAGAAGCCATTCTCGGGCCGGTAATATCTTGCCGGTCGTCGAAATACGCTCGGGGAAGGTGATGTTATCGCCTGCCGCGAGGATGAACACGAGCAGCCCAGCCGCGACGATCGAGACGGCCGAGTACAATTGTACGGTGCGTGTTCGAGACATGCGGGTGGGACGAAAAAACCGGTTCGACGCCGGCACCCATCCGCCGACGTCACAAGCACGTTAACATTATGATAATACTGATATGTTAGCGAAGATGTCGTTAATCACCGCGGCGATTTATGGTCCGCCGGTTATCAGGAGTCGGATTTTCGGGTGGCAGCAAGCTTCCTATCGTGTTGCGTCTCTTGCTCGATGGCGTCTTCTTCCGGCTCCGTATTTACTTCCTGCGAGAGGTCGAGCTTTTTCTCATTCTGGGTCTCCTGTTCAATGGATTGTTCAGAAGTGTCGTGGTCACCCGCAGGCGACTTGTGCTCGGCCTCTTCGCCTAGGCGCCCCGTTCCCGACTGGAAGTCGCCCTCCTGTCGGTCTCGATAAGGCTGATCCGAGTTTTCCGCACCCCGGTTAGAGGCATCTTGATTTCGTGTATCGTGGTCGCTCATGGCAAAAAATTGAATTTGGTCTAACAACGCGAGTCCAACCAACGAATGCGGCGGAGTAGCCCGCTTCAGCAGGCGATTACGGTTTTCTTACAGCCGTGGCACACCGATGCCGGCCCTGCGTGTGTAGAATGAGATCGTGATGATCGCATGTGTGCGCATGTGACTTCCGGATCTGGCGCCGGCTCGATGAATCACCGCGGACCTCTCATTCCCCAATCTTCCTATGCATATAGTCGATCTCGGCACGGTTCATCAGCGCTTCCTCATCGTCCTGTCGCCTGGAGATGAGGTGATCGCGTCGCTGGAGCGCTTCGTTGACGAGCACAATGTGCAGTCGGCTTCGGTCAACGCGATCGGTGCACTGAGCAGGGCCAGGCTCGGCTTCTTCGACCTCTCCACCAGATCCTATCGAGAGATCGATGTGGATGAGCAGGTGGAGGCGCTCAGCATCCTCGGTAATGCAGCTCGTTTCGAAGGCGGGCCACGGCTGCATCTACATGCCGTGCTGAGCTATCCGGATGGCTCGTGCGTGGGTGGTCACCTAATCGAGGCCCACGTCGACCCCACGCTCGAGGTGATTCTCGACGTCACCTCCACCACCGTTGACCGGGAAACCGATGCCCGGACCGGTCTGCAGCTGATTGCGCCTCCGACTAACCGTTAGTCGTTTCGACATTGTATTAACCCTCGCCTGGCGCATACGCTATCGTACGAGCATCCAAAATGATGCAGGGCGGCATTCCGATGCTTGATATTTCCCTCTCATGATGTAATGG
>CAZRTY010000032.1:0-14848 GCA_964603055.1 uncultured Rhodothermales bacterium
GCACTTGCCCAGGCCAGACTGGCGATCGGCAAGCCCGCCGCCGACGAGGTCTGATCTCGACGGTGAGATTGAAACGAAGAGGGTAATCTCGAAAGCAACCCGGCAAACGGCCCGCCTGTGAGCGCCGACGGCTTGAGTCTTCGATTGGTAGTCCGTACCCCTATACAGGACGGATGACAATCGGGGAACGCCATGGGCTACATCGTCTTTTCGGGAAACTATTATAGGAGGCATAGCACTCGCTTCGTCGAGACCCGGCGTGCCCGAACCCTTGGGGAAGCTCGAAACGCCATCGTCAGCACGTCGCTCGACGACGACTGGTATCAGATCCTTGATGATTCCAGCCTGGAAATCATCGAAGCCGGTGAGCCGCGTCGACTTATCACCTCGACCGGCAAAATCAGAACGTGCGCCTGACTTCTTGCGCGAGCAACGCACTGGATACATGCGATCTGACTTTACTTTTGAATTGCTCATCCAGTGAACCGTTACTCCAGGGCATTACGAGTCACCCGTCCTGGCATCCCACCATCCGAACGCCTCGGCTAACTCGCGAGCAAGGTTGCATCATTCCCGGGTATCTTATCTGACACCGCTCGGCATTGCTGTCCCGTAGCATCCCCCGCGTTGACCGTCGACTGCGGTGCTGTTCAAGCACCACGGTCCTACAGTGATCGGCTGCAATCTGATGTAGAACACGGTGCTCTCTAATCCGCATTTTTCAGTCCTTGACAAGTCTTGAAGAGCGCGTTACATTACCGGTAAAGTAACCGGTATAGATGAGGCGAAAGCGCTTTTGAGAAGGAAGTTGGGATGGCGCGCTTTAGAGGATTCGATCCCGGTTGCGGCGGCGAACTGAGCGTTTCGTCCTGATACCGTTCCATCAACAATGCTACCGGGTATGCGGTCGATCGTACCATCCCGGCTCGGGCCGATACATCATCATCTAAAGCCGATGGGTAACCTGTTGATCGACCATCGGATACAGGCTGCCGACGGTCGGAATCGTCGGAGCACCCGGCTCGCCGCGGTGGTTGCGCTTTGGCTTGTCGCCATGTTTTTGGTGAGTCCGGGAGCGCTTTTCGCCCAGAACGTCGGCCAGATTGCCGGAACGATTGTGGATTCGCGAACCGGTGAAGCCCTACCCGGCGCGAACGTCATCATCGTCGAGAGTTCGCGAGGCGCCGCTGCCAATGTGGACGGCGAGTACCGGATTCTCAATATCCCGCCGGGTCGGTACGACATCCGGGCAAGTATGGTGGGATACGAGTCGACGCTGGTCGTGGACGTGGTGGTGAACGCAGGTCGGACGACCACGATCGACTTCGTGTTGATCGATGAGGCACTCGAATCGGCCGAAGTAGTGATCATCGCCGAGCGTCCGGATGTCGAAATCGACAAAACGTCGACGAGTCACATCGTCCGATTTGATGATGTCGAAGCGCTGCCTGGCGTCCGTGACATTTCGGACGTCCTGAATCTCACGGGCGATGTTATCGACGGGCACTTCCGCGGGGGGCGTTCCGGCGAGGAGCTCTACATGGTGCAGGGGATGGGCATCGTCAATCCGCTCGATAATTCCGCCGCCTTCATGCCAATCATGAGCGCCGTGGAGGAAGTCGAGGTCATCACGAGTGGTTTCGGCGCTCAGTATGGTAATGCCCAGTCGGGTGTGGTGCGCATCTCGATGCGCGAGGGGAGTCCGCACAGATGGGATACCCGCTTTGAGGTTCGTGGCCGTGCGCCGACGCGCAAACATTTTGGGCCCAGTGCATTCGACGTCGGCTCCCAAGATTATTTGCGGCTCCTTCTGGAGGAAGGGGACATCTGGCTTCGGGGCGATCCCAACTCCGATGATCCACAGCCTTTCTACGGCACGATGGCATCGGGCCTGACGTCGTACTTCGCCGGAGATACCACCGCTCAGCTCGCGATGGCGCAGGCGCTTTATGCTCAGACGCGCCGCGACGTCGGTCTCGACTACGGCAATAATCTCGACTACTCGGCCGAGATCGCCACCGGCGGACCGATCAACGACCGGTCGCGGATGTTCATGGCGCTGCGTATGCAGGAGCAATGGCCTACGATGCCCACCGAGCGGCCCAACACCGAATACCAGGCGATGGGCAACGTGGTGACGGATCTGTGGGAGGGCGGTGCGCTTCGGATTAGCGGCGGCCTTTCGTATGGCAACAACAACGTCTTCCCGAGCCAGAACTCGGCGAGTGGTTACCAGCGATGGTTGTGGGATCGGGTGACGGGCACACGCGCGCAGCAGCGCATGAACGCGCAAATTGGCGCTCGTCTTACCCATCTCATTTCGACGACCACGTACTACGAGATCCAGCTCAATACGCTGCATACAACGAACACGATTGGCTCATCTCCCGTGCCGGGCTGGATCCCCGACACGACGTCGCTAAACTGGGCGGTCGGCACGATCGTCTATCCCAACAACAACTCGCCCGACCGCCTCAACTATCACGTTGGGAATGACAACTTTACCGATCAGCGGAGCAGCACGATCTCGCTCGAGGGCTCGTTAACCAGTCAGGTGGCGTCGGCGCATCAGGTGAACGCCGGCATCCAGCTAAACTCCTACCTGATCGATGTGAGTGACTACCTGAGCGTGCGCTCATCGCGGTATCTCGACAACTACCGCGCACGTCCGTTCGAAGGTGCGATCTATCTGCAGGACAAGATGGAGTTCGAAGGGATGATCGCAAATGTCGGCCTCCGTTACGACGTGTGGTATTCGGGCGTCGAATACTTCGATGATCTGTACGAGCCTTTTGGCGCATCCGACGGGCAGGGCCGTTTCGACCCGGCACAAGGAGAGCGGCACCGACCACCCGTCCATATGCGCGTCCAGCCGCGCGTCGGCGTTTCATTTCCCGTCACGTCGAACACCGTTTTCCACTTGAACTACGGTGCGTTCATGCAGCGGCCGTCGTTCCAGTACATCGTCTCCGAACGCGTGGGCCACACGCTGAACAATCCGGTCATCCTCGGGAATCCGCGCTTACGTCCCGAAACAACCAACAGCTACGACATCGGCGTGATGCACGGCCTCGGCGATGGCTTTACGATCGACGTCAGCGGGTACTACAAAGACGTCAAGAACCTCGTTCAACAGGCCAACTTCATCGACGACCGGGCGGGCTATGTGGTGAGTTCGTACTTCAACCTCGACTATGCGGACATTCGTGGATTTCGCGTCGCGCTGAACAAGCGGGGCGGCTCCGTCACGGGCTCGGTCAATTACCAGTACAGCTACGCGACGGGCAAGAGCCCGACGGCCGTCGCGGCAACGCCGATCTTCAATCGCGATACCACGGGAGTGGTGACGGACGATCTGGCGAACGTGCCCACGCGCGACATCGTGCTCGACTTCGACCGGAAGCACAACCTGATCTTCTCAGCCACCTATCGGACGGGCGGCAATGCCGGCCCACGCATCCTGAACCGTCGCCCACTGGCGGGGCTGTCGGTCTCCTTCTTCTCCAATGCAAGGAGCGGACGGCCCTACACCTCGCCGTCGGACATTCGCCTGATTAATACCGAACGAACACCCGCGGAGTTTACAGCCGACGTCCGGCTGACGAAATCCCTCGACAACCTGTTCAGGACGCCGACTCGCTTCTACCTGGAGGTCTTCAACGTCTTCAACAATCGGCATCTCAACTACAATTACCTGTTCCAGCGGCCTACGCCGACCAATCCGAACCTCGCACTCCAGTACTACGAGCAATACGGCATCGACGACCCTGAACATGGCGTGCGGTACTGGTGGGATAAAGGCCGCCAGGGGCCGTTTGCTGTCGATCAATCCTTCCTGATTTACGGCAATGCGCCGCGGTCGTTCAGTCTTGGCCTCGTCATCGACGTTTAAGTAGTCCTCATCCATGAGTCAATCATTACAAAACGTTGCGGGCCTCTTGGCGGTGTGCACAGTCCTGCTGCTCACTGCCGCCGATACTGCGGCCCAACAGCGAGACTGGCAGGTCCATTCGCGCGGGCTGCTGCATCAGTCGATTTTCAATACCGGTGAACTGGGGCGCCCATTCAGCGCCGGCGGAACGATCACGGAGGGGCGTCCGTCGCTCGAGTGGCCGCCGTACTCGCGCATGATTCTCGATCGGCGCAATTATCACGGACAGCATAATTCGTTCGGCGGCGGCGTCTGGCTTGCCGGTACGCGCGGCGGACAGCGCTACTACGCGCTGTCGGGAGCGGTCTCCAATTCAAACGGAGACGCGGTGCCCGTGGTGGGCGTCCATAGTAATCCGATCCGTGTGGAGCGGTACGAGAACTTCCCTGTCGATCCTGCGACGGGCGAGCTGAATCCGGGTTATGATGCGGATGAGGCGGAGGAGATCATCATTTCGGAGTGGGACACGCCGGTCGGCATTCGGGTGTTGCGCACGAGCCGCGCATGGAGCTATCCCGGCTACGACAGCTTCATTATCTATGAGTACGAGTTTACGAATGTGACGGACGAGGTGTTGACTGACGTCTTCATCACGTTCGCTGGATCGTACGGGCCGTCGTCGTTCGGCTACCAGCGCAATCATGGCGAGTGGACCGAGGCTGCGCTTCGCGGTCAGGCACCCGCCGGCGTGGGCGATCAATTCGCACGTTTCGATCTGCGACGCTGGATGAGCTACAACCATGATCGAGAGGGCCAGCCCGAAGTAGAGCGGTTTGCAGAATGGGCGCAGGAGGGCAACCGCGGTGCACTCAACTCTCCGCAGGCGGCCGGCATGATGGTGCTTTACTACGACCACGATAAGCTCGCCACTCGGGATGAGACCTCGCAGGTGTGGCTACTTCCCGCTGACACAACCGGCATGTGGGATGAGACGGGCCGTCCGAAGCAACCATTTATGCTCCGCTACGAGAACGGAAACCTGTACGACGAAAAGGTTGCCGTGTGGATGGATCCGGCCGTGCGGCGCAAGACGAGCATCTGGTACAGCCCGGAAGATTCCACGCGCTTCAACGAACAGTTCGACCCGGATCTCTGGTCTTACTGGAAAGGGCGTACGAGCACGTCCTCTAACCTCTCGTGGTGGCAGCCTGTGGCACGTGGCTATGGCTTCTATCCGTTCATCCTCGAACCGGGAGAGACGGTGAGATTTGCCTTGGCGGAGGTTGTGGGCTACGGGCCGGGCGGCGAGGGAGATCACGTTTACAAGGATCTCGGCGGGACGGTGCGCGCGGGTGCGGATGCAGGCTTCCTGTTCAGTCCGGTGCCTTCGTGGTATAACCGGATTGAATATCCGCACCTTGGCCCGACGAGCTACATCGGCAGCGACTACCTGCAGGATAATCCGCTGCCGTGGTACGTCACCGAGCCGGTCGTCTCGATCCGCGACGTAGCGGACCGCGCCATCGAGATGTATACCGGGCGGCAGCTCGCCAAGTATGACACACTGCAGTACGACCCGCCGTCCGCGCCTTCGTCTGGCGTGTACAGCACGGTGCCGATTCCATTCCCCGCGCCGGCGATCCGGATCGAGGACACACGAGCGGCAGCAAACCGGATCATGTGGGGTCCGCAGGTCGAGTCATTCAGTCATCCGCGGCTGCGTGCATCCTTTAGCCATTACGAAGTGCGGCGTGCTCCGCACCCGCTCGGCCCCTGGACTACACTCGCTGAGGTACAGCCTGGCGACCCGTTCTACTATGATGGCGGACAATACGAGCTGCTCGACCCCGAAAGTAACCTGGGCGAGAACGTGGCCTATGCCGTCGTCTCAGTCGACAGCGACGGAAACCGTAGTGGCATGACGAACCTCACGATCCACGAGACGCAGGCGCCACCGGCCGAGACGCTTGACCGCGTGTATGTGGTTCCAAACCCGCTCGTGGTGTCATCCGGCCTCTCGGGCAGCGATGCCGGGGGTGATATTGCCGACCGCATCCAGTTTATGGGGCTCACATCGCGCGCCACCATCCGCATTTTCACCTACACCGGTCAGCTTGTTCAGACGATCGAGCATGAGCGAGAGTCCTACGGAAATCCGTGGTACCAGCTCTCCATCAACAATCAACTGGTTGCCTCGGGTGTGTACTTCTTCGTTGTGGAGGATCACGCCACGGGCGCGCGGACGACAGGCAAATTCGTTGTTATCCACTAAGGGTGCAGAAATGACTGGCACCATCAGAATAAAGGCTGTACTCGTGCTGCTGTTGTTGCTCGCGGGGGCTTCGACGGCCCATGCGCAGAAAGTCGGTAGCACGTCAATGCAGTTCCTGAAGGTGATGCCTTCGGCGAGAGCCGCCGCAATGGGGGAAGCCTATAGCGTCATTGCTTCGGGCGCAGAGGCGATCCATTGGAATCCGGCCGGGCTGATGTCCGTCGATGGTCACGAGTTCGCGGCGACGTATGTCGACTGGCTGCTCGACACCCAGCAGGGATCGTTCGCGTACGCGATATCGCTCGGGCGGCGAGGTGCGGTGGGCATCCAGGTGCAGTACGTCGACTTCGGTGTGTTCGAAGAGACGAGCAACGAACGGCCGTATATCAACGACCCGAACAACCCTGGACTCACCGGCCGCACGTTCCGTCCGTTCAGTTATCTGGTAGGTGTTTCGTACGCGCAGTCGCTCACGCCACGATTTTCGCTCGGAGTGGGCGTGAAGTATGCGCGAGAGTCGCTGTTCAGCCAGAGCAGCGTCGACGCGATGGTCAGGCAGGGCGTCTATGAGCAGGTCAACACCTGGGCCGCGGGTATGCTTTTCGACCTGGGTATCCGCTACGACACCGGCTTCCGCTCAGTACAGATTGCATCGTCGGTTCAGAATTTCGGGGCCGATGTCACCTATGCCGTGGAGTCATACCCGGTGCCACTGATGTTCCGCGTCGGCATTGCGGCCGATCTGATTGGTGCGGACGGACTTCTCGTTTCAGGCTCGGCAGACAATCGTCTCCGGGCGGCGTTCGACCTTTTTCATCCCAATGACTACGCGCAGCAGATGCACGCGGGCGTCGAGTACGTTTTCTATGACGTGCTGTCGCTACGAGGCGGATATAAGTTTTTCTACGACAGCGATGGCCTGACGCTCGGTGGCGGACTGAATTATGGAGTGGGTGATCTCGGCCTCGCGATCGACTACAGCTTCGGTTCTATGGGTACATACCTCGGTAACGTTCAGCGAGTAAGCCTGGGAGTTTCGATCCGATGAGGCAAAGCATCACATCGCATATCGGTCTGACCGTTTCTCTGGCACTCCTCCTGGTTATGGTGCCCGGTAGTGCACGGTCCCAGACCGCCCCGGCGCTAACCATGCAAGGCGCGGGCCAGACGTCGGAGCACTCGGCCGCCGCCATTGGTGCGGGCGGCACATCCATCGTGACGCCGAACAATGTCTCGACGATGTTCCGCAACCCCGCCATGCTAACGACCATCGACGGGATCCAGATATCTGTCGGAGGAACGTACAGGGCGGCGAATCAGCGGCAGACGCAGCAGTACGCGCCCGTCCGCTATTACCCCAACCTCAGTCTTCTGTTGGAGGGGATGACGGATCTCATTCCCGATCCCGACTTCTTTGGCTTCACACCCGCCGACTCCGTCCAGCGCCCGTTCGATGACATCAGCCCAAACTGGGCGCGCGATCAGAATCAAACGCAGCCGCTGCAGTTTTTCGCTGCGGTACCGCTTCATGTAGGAGGGGTAAAAGTGGTCGCCGGGGTTGGCGTGGGCGGGTATGGCAACTTTGAGTATTACTATCAAAACAACAACGCCGTCACGCCGGAGATCTTGTCGCAGCGCCCACTTCCGATCGCGCGTCCATCCGACAATGAACCACTCGATGTCGCCTGGTACCAGGCTGTGAGATCACGCACAGGCGCGATTATGGGTTACGGCGGAACGGTGGCTATTGACTGGCTACGGCACAACGTTTCGTTCGGTGTTAGTGGGCAATACGTAGCCGGATCCACCGACGACCTCATCCACGATGTGGAGCGCGGCATGATGACCTTCTTCGCAAACTACTTCCGCGTAGCCGAGCGGAATGGAGAGGTGATCCGGAGCGGGACGTCCGATTTCAGCGGATTCGATCTGGCGCTCAGTACCGCAATCAGGACCGATTTTGTGACCGTCGGATTGACCGTTCGCCCCCCGATGACCCTGACACGGTCTTTCGATTATGCCGTGACGTCGGGCAGCGGATCATCGCGCGAGAGCGGAGAGGACAAGCTCCGGATGCCCTGGCGGGGGGAAGGCGGGATCGCCGTGCGCCCGCATGACCGTTTCTCGTTCGGGATTGAGTACGAAGCTCGACCGCACAGTCGAAGTGTGTTTACTGATGCGAGCGGTGGCGATAGCCGGCCGTGGTTGTCGTCGAGTGCGTTCCGGGCGGGCGCTGACGTGGACTTGCTTGACTGGCTGGACCTTCGGCTCGGGATGAGCCGGCAGTCGGTTCCGTACGGCGCCGCCGGGAGACCCATCGAGGATGAAGCCATCTCTTACACAACGTACTCGGCAGGGTTGGGTTTTGCCCTCGCCGGCGCCAGGCTCAACGTGGCCTACCAGAACGGACTGCTTAGCTACGAAGACATCTACTCCACCGCCGTCTATCTAAATCGAGATCGGCGGCAGGCAATCGTTGCCGATCTCGTCTATATGTTCAACTGGCCCTGATATTCGCAGCCATCGGGCTGCGTCCGTACAACCGAAGGAGGTTCATTATGAAGCAGAAGGCTACCACACTCATACTTTTTATTGCGGTGTTCGGAATCGCTTCCATGCCTGTTCAAGCACAGGAGTTTGGCGACCTTCGTTCGCGAGCGAGTGGCGACTGGAGCTCAGCGGGGACGTGGTCGATGCACAACGGATCCATCTGGGTAAACGCTCCTACCGCGCCGACCGGCGACGAAACGATCTGGATTCACGGTGAGGACTCGGTCTTCGTTGACATCGAGATCAACATTACGGGACGCTTGATTGTTGAGGAGGAAGGGAGGCTTGCGGCAGGGGAAGGCAACCTGACCTTTGCCGACGGCGGAGTATACCAGCACAATCGCGATGACGGCACCATTCCCACGGCCACATGGGCGGAAGGCTCGGTTCTGCATCTGACCGGGGTCACGGCTGTGGCGCCGGCTAACCGGAATCAGTCCTACCACCACATCATCTTCGAGACGCCCGACCAGCTGTCGAATCTGAACATGCAGCTCAACGACGTCACGATCGGGGGTGACATCACCGTGCTCAACACAGGACACGCGCGGTGGTATCTCACGTCTGCCGAGGCCACCGAGTCGTCTCACGTCACCCTCCTCGGCGATGTCATCGTCTCGGGTGAGGACGCTTATGCCAACGGCCTGTCCGCCCAGTTTTCGGTTCAGGGTACCAGCAACGCCCTTACGACATTCGTCGTCGACCATTATGGCGACATCATCGTGACGGCGGGCAACATGTCGATCAGCCGCGGCACGCAGGGGCAAGGCACGACGACGTGGAACATGCACGAGGGAAGCATCTCGATGACGGGTGACGTCGCGAGTCAGAACTCGACCGCTACCCCGGGCGGCGCTTACTTCGTCTTCCGGTCAGGCGGCACGCAGACGCTTACCATCGACACCGATGCGACGCTGAGCTCTCTTCCAATCCGAGTTGAGAATGGGACGATCCTTGACTTGGGCAACTCCGTTATTACCGGCAGCGGCGATTTCGTGGTTCGCGCCGGATCGGGCATCGCGCTTGCGCATCCCGGAGGCGTTGCTGACATCTTCCACGGGGATCGGCAGGGTGTCGATACGCTCGATGTGGGCTCGTCTTACGTCTTCAACGGCACGGAGGCGCAGGTGACGAGCGAGGTCATGCCGACCGAGGTTCTTGATCTCGTCATCAATAACGAAGCAGGCGTAACGCTCTCACAGGAGACCACGGTCAACGGCGTGCTCAGACTACAGGCCGGCCTGTTCGATAACTCCACCCCGGTGACACTCGGCCCTGAAGGTCGAGTCGCGCTCGAAGGAGGAAGTATCGTCGATGATACCGTGGTATCGGTTGAGATGATTGACGGCATGCCAGGGAGGTTCTTCGTCGATCAGAACTATCCGAATCCGTTTCGCGCTCGCACAGCCATCCGATTCGGACTCGCAGAGAATGCTTCTGTCAGCGTAAAGGTGTTCAACACGCTGGGCCAGCACGTCGCCACGGCTCATGACGGCTACCTCAGCGCCGGCGTCCATGAACTCGCGCTCGACCTCGGTAAACTGAGCAGCGGAATTTACTTCTACCGCGTTGAAACCGAGCGTGAGCAGACCACCCGCCGGATGGTCGTTTTAAAGTAATCGATAATCAATGCCGGGACTCAGTGTGCCCTGAATCGGCGCGTCTCGCCGGTCGCCCCGAGGAGGATCTCCGGGGCGGCCGACATCACCCGGTGCCTGGATACGTCCCCGGGTCTCACATAGTCGAATTGTTCATCATATCAGAGGGACACAATGAGATTCTTAGCTACCACCTGGATTGGCGTTCTGCTGGCGTTCATGCTGGCCGCGAACGTCCACGCGCAAGATGCAGGAGATTATCGGTCCGCGGCGAACGGCGACTGGGATGCCACCGAGACGTGGGAGGCGTTCGACGGATCGGCATGGGCTGCGGCAGCGACCGCACCAGCGGGGACCGAGACAATCACGATTACGGACACAGTAACCGTTCGTAGCGACGTTCAAGTAACCGGTTATGTGGTGGTGGAAGGTGCCGGTCATCTGACCGTTGATGCCGATTCTGGCGAATTGACCTTCGGGGATAACGCCACCTATGAGCATGCGGTCGATGGCGGCAGTGTGCCGATCGCCACCTGGGAGGAGGGTTCGACCTTTCTGCTCACCGGGTCAGTACAGGATGCACCGGGTAATCGCAACCAGAGCTTCCATAATGTCACCATCAATACCCCGGAGCTCGGTCGTAATCGCGACATGAGCTGGAACGATGTCACCATCGGAGGCACCGTGCACGTGATTTCGACTGGTGAGAATCGCTGGCAGCTGAGCAGTGGCGGTGGAGGTGACACCTTGCGGTTCTCGATTATGGGGGATGTGATCGTCGATGGGGGCAATTTTGCCGTACAGGGGACTGGCAATGCGATGACGCTCTTCCACGTTGATCATTACGGCGACGTCATCGTGAACGGCGGTAACTTCTCGCTGGCGCGTGGCTCCCAGGGGAATGGGACTGGCTCGACCGTCTGGACAATGCACGCGGGAGACTTCACCATGAGCAACGCGACGACGCAGAACTCGAACCCAACGCCCGGTAACGCACGCGTCGTCTTTGCAGCAGGTAGTGCACAGCAGCTGAGCTTCGAGAATGTCGAGTATGCCAGCAGTGGCTTCCATTTTGAGGTCCTGGAGAACTCCGAACTGACGATTTCGGATGGCTTTACCGTCAACGGACTCGTCGTGAACCGAGGAGCCATTGAGCCCGAAGGCGATCTCACGTTTGTGGAAACCGGTGTTTATGAGCACGCGCGTGACGGTGGATCTGTGCCGTTGGCCACGTGGGGTGACGGTTCGACCGCTCGTTTTACGGGCATCACGTCGAACGCGCCCGGCAACCGCGGCCAGAACTATTTCAACCTGGTCCTCGATACGCCCAACTTATCGTCGAACCGTGACCTGAGCCTCTCGGGTAACACGATTAGTGGCGACCTCGTCGTCGAATCCACTGGCAACGCGCGTTGGCAACTGGTTGGCGGCTCGGATGGCGAGATTACGATTCTCGGCGATGTCGTTATGCGCGACGGCCAGTTCGCGCCGCAAGGAACGAGCAGTCCCACGAATGTCGCCATCCATCATTATGGCGATATCGTCGTCACAGGAGGCAATTTTGCTATTGCCCGGGGCAGCCAGGGCGGCGAAGGATCAACCTACTGGTACCTGCACGGAGGCAACTTCTCGATGACCGATGCCACGAGCCAGAACTCGAATCAGGCCAGCGCGGCGTTCGTCTTTGCGGGCGGAGAGCAGACGCTTGACCTCGAAGAGATCAACTGGGGACGGCTCGACTTTGTTGTTGCCGACAGTGCGATCGTGACCATCGCGGGAGATCCGGTCGAAGGCAGCGGCAACTTCACCGTCGAGAGCGGCGGGATGCTGACGCTGTCATCCGGAGGAATGGAGGCGCTGTTTGGTTCGTCCGTCAATCTTAACATCGAGCCGGGCGCGGGCTACCACCTGGTCGGAGATGACGCGCTGGTCATCCATGAAGTCATCCTCGCGGATTCGATTGGTGTGCTCTCGATAGCGAACGGCGTCGAAGCCTCGCTCAACGATACGTTGTACGCGGTGACGTTGCGGCTGGGAGAGGAGGCCGTCCTGACGCTCGATTCACTCGGCACGCTCGGTGTCTCGAGCGGCGACGTGCATGGCTCCATCGTCAACGAAGGTGATATCCACGCGCACGAGTCGATCACGTTCAGTGGCACGGCGTCCTTCAATCACGCACGCGACGGTGGAAGCATCCCGTCGGGCGACTGGGAAGCAGGCTCCTATCTGCTGATCACGGGTGTCGTGGGCAGTGCACCCGGAAATCGCAATCAGTCGTTCCATCACATCACGTTCAACAGCCCCGACCAAAGCTCGAACCTTCACATGAGCTTCGACGGCGTCACGATCGGCGGCGACATCCGAGTGCTCGATACCGGGAGTTCCCGCTGGTACCTGACGTCAGCATCGGCGGAGGACAGCACCCATGTTACGCTGATGGGCGACGTGTTCGTCGAAGGAGGGCAATTTTCTGTCCACGGTACGGGTAACGCGCTCACTCATTTTTCGGTGGACCATCACGGCGACATCCATGTGACGGGAGGCAACTTCTCCATCGCACGGGGCTCGCAGGGCAATGGGTCGGGGTCGACCGTTTGGACGCTCCACGGAGGTGATTTCCGGCTCATCGAAGGCGCTACCCAGAACTCGAACGAAACGCCGGGCAACGCCGTCTTTGTCTTCGCAGGGGAGGGGGTGCAGCACCTGGAAATCGGCGGCGACGCCGAAGTGAACAAGCTGCCCATTGTAGTTGAGTCGGGCGTTACGCTGGACCTTGGCACTAGCGAACTCGGCGGAAGCGATGTCTTCACGCTCAACGAGGGGGCAACACTCGCAACAGCGCATGTGGATGGCGTGGCCGGATCCATCCAGACATCAGGTGAGGTCTCCCTCAGTACGGCGGCTAACTACGTGTTCAATGGAACGGCCGCCCAGACTACGAGCACGGCTATGCCGAATGTTGTCAATGATCTGACGATCGACAACGAGGCCGGCGTCCTTCTTTCCCAGGAGACGACCGTCGTCGGCGTCCTGTACCTCACCCGCGGTGTATTCGATAACACGATTCCGTTCGCGCTCGGTGAGAACGGACGCGTCGAGGTTGGCGAGGGGTCGCTCGCCGTGGTGGTGTCGACCGACCAGCTCGCCGGCCTTCCGACGGAGTTCAAGCTGCATCAGAACTTCCCCAACCCGTTCGCTACGGCAGCGACCATCCGCTACGACGTTCCCAAGACGACACGGGTCTCCATCACCGTCTATGACATGATGGGTCGGCGCGTTATGCAGGTTGTCGACAAGGAGCACGCGCCGGGCACGTACGACGCTGCGCTCGAGGGGCGTGGTCTCGCGAGTGGCGTCTACGTCTACAGGATCGAGGCCGGGGGCTTCTCGCAGTCGCGCACCTTCACACTGGCGCGCTAACGTGGAGCAATCGACCTTGAGCAAATAAGCCGAACGGCCCCGGTGCCACGCAGGTGCCGGGGCCCTTTCGGTAAATGACATCCGCACGACGTGCATTCGTTCTCATCAACACCGAGAAACCGTCCGTGATATTCCGTCTTGTCTTCGCGATTTCGTTCCTACTGGTGCCGTCAGTTCTTGCACAGAACGAGCCGCTGCCGCTAAATGTCTTCCACGGCGACATCCCGGCCGGCGACAACATTTATTACGTGGCCCCCGATGGCAACGACGATAACGACGGAGCGGAGGAAACACCGTTTGCCACCGTACAGCGTGCGATTGAGAACGTGAGACGGGGAGACGTCATCGTGATGCGCGGAGGCGTCTATTATTTGGAGGAGACCCTTCGAATCCAATCGCCGAGCGGCTTCACCGATGAGATGATCACGTTAACCGCCTATCCGGGCGAAGTGCCTATTCTCGATTTCTCGCGGATGCCGCGAGAGCGCAATAACCACGGCGTTCGACTCAACGCCAACTGGTGGCATGTTATCGGCATATCCATTCGCAATGCGGCCCATAACGGCATCCGGATGGACGGTAGCTTTAACATCCTCGAACAGATCACTGCGTATAGAAATCATGATTCCGGCATTCATATGGCCGGAGGTGCATCATACAACCTGATCAAGAATAGCGACAGCTTCCATAACTTCAACTACATAACGTCACTTACACCTCGTGTCGGCAATAACGCTGATGGGTTTAGTGCCAAGTTTGATGCACTTGGACCTGGCAACCGCTACTATGGCTGTCGGGCGTGGGAGAACTCAGACGACGGATTCGATTTCTGGAGGGCGCCGAACACAATTGTGGTCGAGAACAGCTGGGCCTTCGGCAACGGCGACGCATCCGTCTTTGCCGATTACGAGTACGAGGGCGAGTTTGAAGGCAACGGCAACGGGTTTAAGCTCGGTGGCGACTTGGTCCATACGCCGCACATCGTTCGCCACAGCGTTGCCTTCGACAACTTCGGATCCAGCGGAAATGCCAAAGGGTTCGACTACAATAATAACTGGGGCGCGATGACGCTCGAGCACAATACGGCATACAACAACGGCCGCAACTTCATCTTCCCTGTACCGCCGCCTGAAGGTC
>CAZRTY010000033.1:0-1678 GCA_964603055.1 uncultured Rhodothermales bacterium
CCGACGGCGGTCAAGTTTATCCTCATCCCGGTTGAGGTGCTTGGCCTGTTCACGAAGCCGTTTGCACTGGCTTTCCGTCTGTTCGGTAACATGGTGTCGGGTCACCTGGTCATCCTGAGCATCCTCGGCCTCGCGTTTATCTTTACCGCGCAGTTCGGCGCCGGCGTCGGTTGGGGGATGGCGCTCTTCGTGAGCGTACCGGTAACCATCTTCATCTTCATCCTGAAGATCGCGGTGAGCCTGATTCAGGCCTACGTCTTCACGATGCTCTCCTCGTTGTTCATTGGCCTCGCGATAGAGGAGCATGACGAGGAGCACTACGAAGACGTCCCCGCAAAGGGCTATAGTGGCGGCTCGCTCGACCAGGCGCGCGACTACGTGCCAACCGAGGCTGCTACGATTGAAGACGTCGTGATGAAGCCGCAGCCAGCGGCCTGATGATGCTTAACTCAACTCCACTTTGTACATCTAAACACACTCGGAACCATGGATCCTGTAGCAATTGCTTACCTTTCCGCCGGCATCGGCATCTTCGGAGCCGTCATCGCCGCCGGCTGGGGCATCGGCCGTCTCGCCAGTGCCGCTCTTGAGGGCACGGCGCGTCAGCCGGAGGCCGCCAACGACATCCGTACGACGATGATTATTGCAGCGGCCCTTATCGAGGGTGTTGCGATTATCGCGGAGGTTGTGGCGCTGGTTCTCATTTTTGCCGCCTGATTGACGCCGTCGAGCCGGCTGCCCCCCTCGGTAGTCGGCTCCGATGTCGCGTTTTTCGTGCCGACCAATCGTTTCCATCGGTACAACGCTTCCTGAGGCATGACTCTGCTTAATACATTTCTGCCGCTGGCGATCGAAACGCCGACGCCATCGTTGCTGCAACCGAATGCGGGTATCGTCTTCTGGACGTTGGTCGTGTTTTTGACGGTCCTCGGCATTCTGTGGAAGTTCGCCTGGGGCCCGATCACACGGGGGCTCGAGACACGCGAGACCACGATCGATCAGTCGATCAAACGTGCCGAACAGGCACTGGCAGACGCCCGGAAGATCCAGTCTGACAACGAGATTGCGCGCCGCGAGGCTGAGCAGGAAGCCCAGCGCATTCTGCGGCAGGCCAGAGATAGTGCCGATCAGTTGCGTCAGGAGGAGATCGAGAAGACGCGGGCAAGTGTCAAAGCCATGCAGGAGCAGGCACGCGAGGAAATCGAGCGTGAGAAGCAGGGTGCGCTCAATGAGATCCGCGCTGAAGTGGCCGAACTGGCCATTGCCGCCGCGGAGAAAATCTTGCGCGAACAGTTGGATGCGCAGAAGCAGCGGAAACTCGTGGGAGACTTCCTCGACGAGCTTCCGAATAACTGACAGTCAGTGCCCGTACTTTTATGAACCAGCTCGGCATTGCAAGACGATACGCACGGTCGCTGCACGAGGTGGCCTCTCAGCAGGGCATCCTCGATCGACTCGATGACGACATCGACTTTCTGGAGTCGTCGTTCGATGCATCGCGTGATTTGACGCGTCTCTTCGAGAGTCCGATCATCTCGCGCGATAAAAAGCAAAACGTCGTTAAGGCACTGTTTGAGGAACGTGTGTCGCCAACGATGTTGTCGTTCGTCGACCTACTGATCCGCAAGCAGCGCGAGCGCGTTTTTGTCGACATCGTGCGCGTCTATCGCGAGATGAG
>CAZRTY010000033.1:1778-10988 GCA_964603055.1 uncultured Rhodothermales bacterium
GCAAGCAGCGCGAGCGCGTTTTTGTCGACATCGTGCGCGTCTATCGCGAGATGAGGGACGTCGAGCTGGGGATCGTCGAGGCAAAGGTACGGCTGCCAGCCGAGCCGACGGAGGATGAGCGGAAGGCGATTTCTGACGCACTTTCGCGCCGCACCGGGAAGTCCGTCCGACTTCGTGTCGAGATCGATCCCGAACTCATCGGCGGTGCAGTTATCCAACTCGGCGATACCGTCTACGACGGAAGCGTGCGGAATAAGCTGGCATCGCTCAAATCGCAGCTTGTACACGGCTCGATTACTACGAATTGATTTACCTGACCTCGTAGCGAGGCAGGCTGAACCGGACAGATAGATATGGCAACGGCGATTCGACCTGATGAAGTGACATCCGTTTTGAAGCGGGAGCTCGGCGGATTCGAAGCGGATACGGATGTGTATGAAGTCGGCACCGTGCTCCAGGTCGGAGACGGTATCGCCCGTATTTACGGCCTGACGCAAGTGCAGGCAGGCGAGCTGATTGAGTTTCCGTCGAGCGGCGTGACCGGCATGGTCCTCAACCTTGAGGAAGACAACGTGGGCGCCGTGCTCTTTGGCGAGGTATCCCGGGTAAAAGAAGGCGATGAAGTCCGGCGGACAAAGCGCATTGCCTCGATTGCCGTTACCGAAGGGATGCTCGGCCGCGTAATCGACCCGCTCGGCAATCCTGTCGACGGCGGCGGCCCGATCGGAGGTACCACGTATGATATCCCCCTCGAGCGTAAAGCGCCGGGCGTGATTTACCGTGAGCCGGTGACCGAACCGCTACAGACGGGTATCAAGGCGATCGACTCGATGATCCCCATTGGCCGTGGTCAGCGTGAACTCGTCATCGGCGACCGTCAGACGGGTAAGACGGCCGTCCTGATCGACACGATCATCAACCAGAAGACGACGCACGAGACCGACAAGCCGGTTTACTGTATTTATGTGGCCATCGGCCAGAAAGCCTCGACGGTTGCGCAAGTTCGGCGTGCACTCGAGGATGCGGGCGCGATGGAGTACACGGTCATCGTCAATGCGCCCGCCTCCGCACCGGCACCGATGCGCTACATCGCACCCTTCGCAGGTGCCTGTGTAGGCGAGTACTTCCGCGATACCGGCCGTCATGCGCTGGTGATTTACGACGACCTTTCGAAGCAGGCCGTCTCATATCGCGAGGTGTCGTTGCTGTTGCGTCGCCCTCCGGGCCGCGAAGCCTACCCGGGCGACGTGTTCTATCTGCACAGCCGCTTGCTGGAGCGCGCCGCTAAGATCAACGCGAACGACGACGTCGCTCGTAAGATGAACGATCTTCCCGAGTCGCTCCGCGATGAGGTCAAGGGTGGCGGTTCGCTAACGGCACTTCCGGTCATTGAAACGCAAGCCGGCGACGTATCCGCGTACATCCCGACCAACGTGATTTCGATCACCGACGGTCAGATCTACCTTGAGGCCGACCTCTTCAACGCTGGTGTACGGCCGGCCATCAACGTGGGTATCTCGGTATCCCGTGTGGGTGGTAGCGCGCAGGTAAAGGCAATGCGTTCTGTTTCGGGTACGCTGCGTCTCGACCTCGCACAGTACCGCGAACTGGAGGCGTTCTCGAAGTTCGGCTCCGATCTCGATCCCGCAACGCAAAATCAGCTTCGCCGCGGCGAGCGTCTCGTTGAGATCCTGAAACAGGGAGAGTACGAGCCGAAGCGTGTGTCTGAGCAAGTGGCCATCATCTATGTGGCCACTAAAGGAATGCTCGACCGGATTCCAGTCAACCGCATTCGCGAGTTCGAGGCTGCGTTCATCGAACGTCTGGATCTGCAGCATGCGGATCTCATGCAGGGCATCATGCAGACGGGTCAGCTGCCGGACGAAACGAAGGAAGCGTTCGAGAAAGTCGCTAAGGATCTGTCCGAAGCATACGTCGCCTGACATACATCACTGTTTGAGTACGAGCTGTCTCCATGGCCAGCCTTCGCGACATACGTAGCCGGATTAACTCGGTCAGGAATACGCAGCATCTGACGCGTGCCATGAAAATGGTCGCCGCCGCCAGACTGCGCCGCTCGCAGGAGCGCATCTTCAAGGCGCGGCCGTATGCGTACACCCTGAAAGAGTTAATCACTCGCCTGAGAGCGCACGCGACATCGGATGACGTGCATCCATACTTCGTCAAACGCGATGAAGTTAAGTCGGCACTGCTCATTGTCATCACGGCCGATCGCGGACTCGCCGGTGCATTCAACTCGAACGCCATCAAGCGCGCCGAGCAGGAGATCGAGAACGTCTACGCCGAACATCGCGCCAACGGTACGCTCGATTTACTGTGCATCGGACGAAAGGGATACGAGCACTTCGCGAAGCGTGGTTATAACATCGTCGAATCGTTCATCGGTGTGTTCGACAACCTGACGTTTGACGTCGCCGCGGATGCGGCCGAGATTGCGGTTCAAGGCTTCGAGGAAGAACGGTGGGACGAGGTCAAGGTCGTATACAACGAGTTCAAGAATACGATCTCGCAGAACCGCATCGCAGAGCCGTTCCTGCCCATTCCGGACACCTCATTCATGACGCCGGTCATGGAGGAGCATTTTGAGGCGCTCGGAGAAGTCAAGGACGGATCGTTCGAGTATATCTTCGAGCCCGGACCGGATGCCATTCTCGAGGCGCTCGTCCCTCGATACCTCAACCTGTTGATCTGGCGCGCGCTACTCGAGAGCAACGCCGCCGAGCAGGGCGCAAGGATGGTTGCGATGGATAATGCTACGTCGAATGCGCAAGACCTTCTGCGAGACCTCACGCTCAAGTATAACCGCGCTCGTCAGTCGGCAATTACCACGGAGATCATCGAGATCACCAGTGGTGCTAACGCGCTTGAGGCTTCGTAGAAGAAAGAACGAACGTTGAACACCGGTTCCTCGAGCCGCGTTGAGCTTGCAGGTCGAAGGAAGCCGGAATATATTGCGCGGCTCCATCGCAGGATACGGAGAGGTGGCCGAGTGGCTGAAGGCGCTCCCCTGCTAAGGGAGTATACGGTAACCCCGTATCGAGGGTTCGAATCCCTCCCTCTCCGCACCAACCGGATCGTCAATGGCGGTCCGGTTTTTTTGTGGGATTCAGGCTTTGGGCAAGCCATCCGCCGCGCTTCTTCGATGTGATCCGAGTAGCTCCCGGGCGCGGCATGACCTCGTGCCCTTTGATTCGATTGAGTTGTAAGTTCGAGAAGGGCAGGGATGCACATCAGCGTTTCTGAACTTCCTGTCAGTACAAATCCGATCCGGTGCAGACTTTCCGAAACTTGCCCCTCTCATGTCGCGCATCCTGCTGATTATCGTTCTCGCCGTCGCCGCGCACCTGATTGTCCTCGGGCTGCGCTGGCTGGGTACTTGGCTCGTCAAACCGGAGGGCGAGTCGGTGGTGTCGACGATGCGCGCGCACCCGAAGTTCGTTACGCTGACGACGGTCATCGTGAGCGCCGCCACGTTCACGATCTATTTCGCGGCGTTGGGGATGATACTGAGCGAGATGGGGATCTCGCTGACGGCGTATTTCGCGAGCGCGTCAGTCATCGGTCTCGCCGTTGGCTTTGGATCGCAGGGGCTGGTTCAGGATCTGGTAAGCGGGCTGACGCTGATCTTTTCGGATGTTCTCGAAGTCGGCGAGATGGTCGACATCGGCGGACAGACTGGCCGCGTTGACCGCGTCGGCCTCCGTTTTACGGAGCTCGTCAATGTCTTGAACCAGCGCGTGTATGTGCCCAACCGAAGCATCACGCAGATTGCACGCTACCGCCGCGGGCACGTGCGGGCGTACTCGGACGTTCAGTTGCCGGAAGGCGCCGACATCGAAGAGGTGAGGGCGGTCGCGAAATCGATTGCCGTGGCGATGCGGGCGCAGTATGGCGGTTTGATTTTAGCCGATCCGGAAGTATCGCACTCGAGAGATGCCGGCGATGGCTGGCGCTACATTCGGATCACGTTCCGCATCTGGCCCGGCCAGGGCGCGCTCCTCGAGCAGGCATTCCGCCATCGTGTAACGGCGGCGATGAAAAAGCGGCACGAGTCATTTGCGGACTGGATGGTAACGACGACCTATCGCGCCGAGCGCGATCCGGTGCGGTAACTTCGGGGCGATCCATCCGCTCTGAACGATCCATGCATCCACTTAATTACCGCGTGCACCTCGCGACGCTGGCTGCGGTCGCGTCTTCTGAGGAATTACGCACCAACTACGTGCTCAAGGGAGGGCTGGCGCTCCGGCTCATCTACGGGAGTCCGCGGCAGTCAGGCGACCTCGACTTTAACGCCGTGGCCCACTTCGACCGCTCGCTCTCCGAGGCCAACCACAACGAGCTGATCCACTTCTGCCATCTCCTGGACGACGCACTGCAGGAGTCTGCACCGGCATATGGGTTTAGTGGGATGGCGGTGCAGCATCAGTTACTGTCCGACTCGATCCCGACGGTGATGGCGCAGATTGGGTATGGGACCGGAGATGAAGACCGGCGGCCGTACAATCAGTGCGTACCAATGCAGGTAACGCTGTGCGAAGTCGTTTGCGAGACGCGCACGGAGAGCGTAGACGGCGTGCTCGTTCACGCTGCGTCACTTGAAGATATCCTCGCTGAAAAGCTGAAAGCGATGGCGCAGCAGGTCGACCGGGGCATCACCCGTTCGACCGACGTGTTCGATCTGTGGTATTACGCGCGGCAAGTAGAGCCCGCACCTGATGTTCAGCTAATGCGCGAGTTCTTGCGCGAGAAGGCGGCCCCGGCCGGCGTTGAGCCAGAGAGGATCATCATCGACGTTGATCTCTTCCGGGCCTTTTCGGGGAACGATTATGCCGCCATCCGTGAGCAGTTAGATCCGGGAGTCGACCTCCCGCCGTTCGACCAGGCGTACGGAGCTGTCGTTGAACTGGTGCGCGAGTTAACGGAAGTACGAGCCTGAAGCTCTGAGGAAGCCGACGCTCGGGGCTTTGAAGTGGATACGGGTATGGTTAATTTCCGTGCTTCATTCCGACCACGGAGGGGTGGCAGAGTGGTTGAATGCACCGGTCTTGAAAACCGACGTGCCCGCAAGGGCACCGGGGGTTCGAATCCCTCCCCCTCCGCATTTTCCTCTGGATGAGAATCAGCGCCCGGCGAAAGTCCTTTCCGCCGGGCGAATTTATTCTCATTAATCTCTGCGTCCGGAGGCTGGGCACAAGAGCCGCCGAGCAGCGCGGGGCCATCACCGTCCCGGCTTGAGGTTGGTGAACCTGGGCGGGGCTGAACCCGGTTCCCCCCACAACAAACACCTTAACGGCCAGTCGAGTCGTTTGAGATTTGGCGGGAGACTCGGGTGCGGAAGCTAGTCCTCGGCGCGTGCGTATGCGTCCATGAAGCGGATCGACGCTTCGATGCCCTGGTGGAAGCGGTCGAGCCCGAAGTGTTCGTTGGGCGAGTGGATGGCATCGCTGTTGAGCCCGAAGCCCATGAGCACGGTGTCGAGGCCGAGGATGCGTTTGAACTCGGCGACGACGGGGATTGAGCCGCCCTCGCGCGTGAAGTAGGGCTCGACGCCGAAGACGCCTTCGAGCGCCGTTTTGGCCGACTGCATGGCCGGGCTGCTGGTGTCGACGATGACGCCGTGGCCGCCGTGGTGCTCGCGGAATTGGAGCTTCATCGTGGGCGGCAGGTTCTCGCGGAAGTACGCCTCGAGTTTCTTCGCGACGTCTTTCGGCTCCTGGTCCGGCACGAGGCGCATCGAGATTTTGGCTGAGGCTTTGGACGGCAGGACCGTCTTGGCGCCTTCGCCGATGTAACCGCCCCACATGCCGTTGACCTCGAGCGTGGGCCGTGCGCTGGTCGCCTCGAGCACTGAGTAGCCTTTCTCGGAGCGCGGTGTTTCGACGCCGACATCCGCCAGCCACTCCTTCTCTTTGAAGGGGAGCTCGCGGTAGGTCTGCCGCTCTTCATCGGAGAGATCGCGCACAGCATCGTAAAAGCCGGGGATAGTGACGCGGTGGTCGTCATCGTGCAGGTTGGCGATGAGCCGCGCCAGGGCGCTGATCGGGTTCTCGACGGCGCCGCCGTAGACGCCGGAGTGGAGGTCTCGGCTGGGCCCTTCGAGCGTGACCTCACAGTAAGCCATGCCGCGCAGCCCGGATGTGATCGACGGCACGCCGCGCGCAAACATGGCGGTGTCTGAAATGAGCACGACATCGGCCGCGAGTTCGTCGGCATGCTGCTCGATGTACGGCTCGAGGTTGTTCGAACCGCTCTCTTCCTCGCCCTCGATGATCAGCTTCAGGTTGACCGGCGGATCGCCATCCTTGAGGTAGGCCTCCGCAGCTTTCACGTGCATGAACAGCTGGCCCTTGTCGTCGGCGGTGCCGCGGCCGTAAAGCGCGCCGTCTTTCGCTACGGGCTCGAACGGCGGGGACTCCCAGAGCTCGAGCGGATCGGGCGGCTGGACGTCGTAATGACCGTAAATAAGCACCGTTGGGCGCGAATCGTCGACGATGTGCTCGGCATAGACGATCGGGTGGCCGGACGTAGGGCGGGCCTCGGCCTTCCGGAAGCCGATGGCTTTCAGATGATCGACAAGCCAGTCGGCAGCGCGCCGCACGTCGTCGCTGAACTGTGGATCGGTAGAGACAGATGGGATTTTCAGCCAGTCGACAAGCTCTTCGACGAAGCGCTCGCCATGACGGCGGGCATAATCGATTGCCTTATCCATATCAGAAGTGAGTGATTGCTTGTTGAAATGCAGAGTTGTCAGAGATCGCTTTCATCGATCCACGTCAGCAGCCGCCAGAGATCGGTGGAGTCGCGGCGGACCAGCAGGAAGTTGACATTGCCGGAGCCGCGGAACGCATCGCCGGCGTCGAAGGCGATCTGTAAGTTGAACGGGCGAACGATCCGCACGCGCTGCTCCGTGATGATGGTATCGCGGACGATGATCTGATTCCACCGAAGCTGGACGTCCGTGGCCCGGCGAAACATGGCACCCGTGTTGCGGATGTCCTCGGCAAAGTACCATTCATCCCAGTAACCGTCATCCGTGTTGTAGTAGGTGAAGGTGAAGGACGAATCGAGCAGCGACTCATACAGGGAGTTGTCGCGGAGCTCGTAGGCGTTGCGAAAGCTGGTGAAGAAGCCATCGATGGTGGAGCGGTCGGCGAACTGCTCGTCGAATGGATCACCGTCTTCGAGTGCGGGCGCAAATGGATTGCACCCGGAGGCGACGGCGGCAAAGATGATGATGACGAACAGGCGGCGCATATCCGTGCGAATGACGTAGGCCTTTGTAGGCCCGTGCGCGGATTGCGTTTCCCATGTGCGGTTCGTCAGCCGGAGGACATTGCAAATAGTTTTGATCCGTGACGGTAGTAGCGCCAAGCGAGGGTCAGCATCCGCACGATCATCAACGAGATGATGCCCCACCAGACACCTTGCAATCCCCATCCCGCAGGGACGACCATCATCAGAACCGCGATACCGGCGGCGGCCGAGGCGAGCATCGCACGTGCGAGGTAGCGGAAATCCTCAATCCCCATAAAAATCCCATCCCACACAAACACGAGGGCGTTCAACGGTTGCATGACGACGATGAAGGGGAAGACGGATACGACGAGGGCGATGACGGCTGGGTCGTCTGAAAATATGTGGGGAAGGAATGTGGATGAGAGTGCGAAGGCACCGGCGAGGATGAGACCGATGGCAAGCCCGAAGAGGAGCAGCCGATCGGACACGGCGCGCGCGAGCCGAGGCTGCGCTCTGCCGATGTAGCCCGCAACGAGTGCCTGGGCCGATACGGCCAGCGCGTCGACGATTAACGCCATGAACATCCAGAGCTGCGCCGCTACCTGATGTGCGGCGACGGCGGTGACGCCCACGCGTGTGGCAACGGCCGTGGCGATTGTCATCGTGCCGATGAGTGCGAACGTCCGGATGGCGAGCTCCCAGCCGATCTTCAGGAATGGCAGCAGCTCTCGGAGCATCGGAATGACGATTCGTATGCCCAGCTCTTCGCGTTTCCAGACGAGCAAGTATGCCAGGAAGAGCAGCGCGCCCGTCCACTGTGCGATGACCGTGGCCCATGCCGCACCGGCGATGCCCCACCCGAAGCCAAAAATGAACAGCGGGTCGAGGATGAGGTTGACGACGTTCAGAATGAGCGTCACGACCAGCGGCGTCTTCGTGTCGTGATAACCGCGGAAGGCGCCGTGTCCGGCGGTGACCAGGAGCACGGCCGGCCCCGCGAACGCTCGGATGCGCAGGTAGATGAGAGCCTGGTCGAACAGCTCGCCTGAGGCGCCCATCGCTCGAAGGATGGGGCCTGAGAAGGTGAGCAGAAACGTGGTGGCCACGAAGCCCGCAATCAGAGCGAGCATGATGGCTTGCATCACGATGCGCCCGGCACCCGCGCGGTCTCGCCGGCCAACCGCTCGGCCGACGCGGGGCGTGGTGCCGTAGGCGAGGAAGTTGAAGATGATGAACGCGAACGAGAAGACGGCCGCGTTCACGCCGAGCGCGCCAAGCGGTGCGGAGCCGAGCCGGCCGATGAAGGCCGTGTCGATGAGGGTGACGAGGGGATCCGACGCCAGCGCACCCAGCGCAGGGATGGCCAGCGCGAAGATTTCCCGGTCGAACGGTGATCGGCGGAAGTACCGGTTGATCCTCGGCAATACGATTACCGGATCAGCCCCTGTGGAAAGACCACCGGAGATTCATTTCCATCGTGGCCGACGGCTGCCACGCCGAAGAGATAGTTGTCGATGACGACGTTCTCGAGTGTGTACCGAGTTACGTTTCCGACGAAGCGGCTATCCTGCCACTGTGGAGCGGTGGTGTTGCGCCAGTAAATCTTGTAGCCGGCCAGAACGTCGGCGGAGACGGGCGCCCATTCAAGCGTCGTCGACGGTTGAACGGCGCCGCCGATGCGAACCTCGGTCGGGCTCGGTGGCGCCCACGCCAGTGATGCCAGCACGGCGGCGTTGAGCGCGGTGAGCTTGGCCGCGTAGTCGAAGTCGACGTGTTCGACGACGTCTCCGTAGGCGATACCGTTTTCGACGCGGAGGTCCTGATGCTGGCGGTCGTAGTGTTCGTGCGTCTCCATGATACGCACCGCGGGGTAGCCAGCGTCGTTGAACGGACGATGATGGCCGCCGCGGCCGAACCTGTCGAGGCGGTAGATCATCACGGCGCGAAGAT